>JAAHIC010000482.1 GCA_010671965.1 Leptolyngbya sp. SIO4C5 | reverse complement strand
TGCTATCAGCAGCGTCGGCGTTAGCCAGTTACCCCAACGGCCATAGAGAGTGCGGGACTGGCGGCGATAGACGGTGCTGCTAGCGGCGCTCAGCCTTTACGGGGCTGAGCAGCTTAAACGCCGTTGAGGCAGATAGCAGGACAGAAAGGACTTTGACCCATGGCGATCGCTGGCAATTACTGCACATACAGCGTGATGGGCTGATCGGGTTCAACTACCACGACCTGATCGGCACTCAGATTACCCACTGCGACACCAGCAGCAGCGCCGCCCAATACTTCGCCTAGATCAATTCCGCCGAAGACCTCACCCAGCACAGCACCACCAGCCGCGCCAATAGCCGCGTCCTCAGCGATGGCACCGCCAGAGGTGTCACGCGGATCTTTTTGATCGTCAATCACGCCGGAGGTGGCGTTCAGCGGATAGCTGCGGCCATCGACGAGCGCAGCCGTCGCCACGTAGCGCAGGCCGTCGTCGCCTGCTGGCTCATAACTTCCCTGGATAACAGTACCGGGCGGCAGGTAAATCCCGTTAATGGTTGTTTCCTGCTCGACTTCCAAATTGTAGGCGTAGCTGCGATCTTCGTTTAGATACAGCGTTTCTGTTTGGCTGCTCGAAGTCTCAATCGCAGTGCTTTGAGCAATTCTTACGGCTGTAGGCTGCTGTGCTTTAGCAGCGGTAGCTCCCATCAAAAAAGCTGCGCTAGCTGAAGTTGCTAGTAGACATTGGCTAATGGAGAATTCAGATTTAAGCAGTTTCATAGTTAAATATTTAGCGGATTTTTCTTATTTAAATTATTACCAATAAGCGATATTTTGACGTCCCCCAACAGTCGTAATCTGTCGCAGTCTTCGCTTCAATTCTCTATAATTTCTCATCTGCTAACACAGAAGCAATAGTTGCTTAAACTAGCCGTGAAGATGTTAGCTGCAGTTGCAAAAATAGCCCCACAGATGTTGTTAGTCATCTGATTTTTCGTGGGCGATCGCCCCTACAGTCGCTTTGACAGCCTCAATATAGGCGGCAGGGGCTAGCTGAATCATCAGACCACGCTTGCCAGCCGAAACGGCCACCTGCTCAAACTGCTGAATCCGCTGATCGACAAAAACCGGATAGTCTTTTTTGGCAGCGAGGGCAGTCACTCCGCCGCGAATATACCCTGTGAGCGGCTGCACCTGCTTCAGCGGGACTGTTTCGGTTTTGCGATCGCCCGCCAAACGCGCTAGCGCTTTCAAATCGAGCTGAGTATTGGCGGGAATCACAGCTAGGTAGATGCCTGCGCGATCGCCACGAGCAACCAGTGTCTTAAACACCTGAGTCGGCGGCAGAGCAATTTTAGCGGCAATGCTTTCTGCCTCCAAATTATCAGGATCGACTTCATACGCTAGAAGCCGATAGGTAACTCCAAGCTTATCTAGAATGCGAACGGCATTTGTTTTCATCGCAGGTGTTCATAAACTTTGCGTGAAGGTTAGTTGGAGATTCCGGAAGACGGTACTTTTACGTAGAATAAGTCGTTAGAATTGGAGTCAGCGGGGATTACAAACTGTGAATTAATTCTAGAGCGCAACCCACGATGGGCACACTGAGTACGAAAAAAACAGGAGTCAGCAATTCAAGCCTGAGCTGAACTTGGGGAGAGGGTGCAGCAGTCTGATTCATTCCCCCGTTTACCATTCAACCCTATGTTTGCACTAGATACTGACTACACCATTCACTATCGCATCACTGAGTCTAAGGGCAGCTTCAAGCTGGCCTTTTGGGAGCCTGCGCCTCGCAACGAATACCGGACTCAGCCCTACCTTTTTATGGCTAACTATCTGCTGCGCTCTATTGAGGAAGCTCGGGAGATTCTCAAGCAGTATATCCTCATGAGCGGTGCCAACAGCCTGCCCAGCACTGAACTGCCCAATCACGGCAAGATTCACGTCTTTCCCCATCCCACCTGGTCTGGTCAAGAATTTAGCGTTCCTGAAGAGGAATCTCGGATTGCTTAGTCAGCATCTTTATTCCTCTATTTCAGTGACTACAGTTACCAAAATCGTAACCTGACCGGAAATATCGATAGGCTGTGACACAGTTAAAAGACAGTTTTTCAGAATGTCTTTACTATCGAATACTGGTTGGAGAATAGGCGATGCTCAAACGATTGACTCAGAAGCTTGCTTGGCCCGTAGCGTTCCGCTCTCATTCAGCAGCATGGCTTGCCTTAATTAGTCTAGGAATTATTAGCTGTACACATCCCATGCCCCTCTCGGCTCAAGAACAAGCCATGCGCATCTTGACGGTGACCGGAGAAGGCAGCGAAGACGTCCAAACGACTTTGGCAAAGGTAACCGTGGGTGTAGAAACTCAGGCTGAAACGGCTGCGGCTGCGCAAACAGAAACGGCTCAGCGCTCCTCAGCCGTTGTGGACTTACTGCGATCGCGCAGCGTAGATAAATTAGAAACAACAGGTATTCAGCTCAATCCCGTCTACGACTACAGCGGCGATCGCCAGCGTATTCAGGGCTATAGCGCGGTTAACTTGGTCAGCTTCCGAATTGCAGCCGATCAGGCCGGAGCGCTGCTAGATGAACTCGTCAACGCGGGAGCTACGCGCATTGACAGCCTACAGTTTATTGCTGCCGACGCGGCCCTATCGGCTGCCCAACAGATAGCCCTGCAGGAAGCCACCCAAGAAGCCCAGGCCCAGGCCGATGCCGTCCTCGACACCCTCAACTTTACGGCCCAAGAAATTGTAGGCATCCAGATTAATCAGGCCAACCCACCTACTCCTGTTCCCTATGCCGCTCAGGCCCGACTCGAAGCAGACAACCTGGCACAAACCCCCGTTATCGCCGGCGAACAAACGGTGCGGGCGACCGTCACCTTACAAATTCGCTATTAAGCTTTGCCGCCCTGCGTAACCCCTACTATTATCGTCGGAAGCTGAGTCAGAGGAACTGATGCGTTCGGTGTTGCCGCAGCGCATCAGTCCTAATACTTGATTGAGGGTATCTGCTTAAAATTCGTCGTTACTGTCATAGCCGCCCGGCGGTGATTCGCTGTCCCGGCGAGAGCCTAAAAGCTCTAGGCGATCAACCTTAATGATTGGACTAGAGCGATCGGCGCCGGTCGAGCGATCCTGCCAATGCTCAATTTTGAGGGAACCCGTCACGCCGATTAAACGCCCCTTGCGTACGTAGTTAGCAGCGACCTCGGCTGTCTTGCCCCACAGCTCCAGATTAAACCAGTCAGGCTGATCGCTGCGACTAGAGCGACGATTGACCGCCAGGGTTAAACGACACTTAACGCTGCCAGACTCAAAGTAGCGAACATCTGGATCACCACCGACCCGACCCACTAACGTAACGGTGTTTAAAGACATATACTTAAAGCCATCCTGAAAACTTAAGAAATTTCTGACGCGCCATCAGATGATAAACCTACCTGATTCGGTCTTTCAGCAATGAATTGAGTAAGTAAGAGGCTGCACTCTCCAGTCTAGATCATAAATTTAGGAGTTTTGAGACTCACTAGGACTGCAGATACACGGGGCACCCCCCCACGGTTAACAACCTATGCACTTCGTTAGACAGCTTACTTCGACAGTTCACAGACGGGCGCAACTAGCAACGTCATTGCCGCCAATGACGCCAGTTTACTTTCAGAAGAGAGTTTACCCGACTAGACGCCGCGATACGAAACGTAATAGAATCCACTTCGACAAAACTTTGCGGACATTGTGCTGGAAGTTTTTCATTAAAACCGCTCGTTTTGGGGGCATTGTAGGCTAGTGGGTCTTTTTGATCGCTTATCCTTTTCCCGTGATATGGGTATTGACCTAGGAACTGCCAATACCCTCGTATATGTGTCTGGCAAGGGGGTCGTCTTGCAGGAACCCTCAGTTGTCGCCATCGATCAGAATGACAAGAAGCCGCTTGCCGTTGGGGAAGAAGCTAAGAAGATGCTGGGCCGGACTCCCGGCAATGTTGTCGCCCTGCGACCGCTACGAGATGGCGTAATTGCTGATTTTGATACGGCTGAGCTAATGCTCAAGCACTTCATTCGACAGGTGCATGAAGGACGAACACTGGTATCACCCAGAATCGTCATTGGTATTCCCAGCGGTGTTACTGGAGTAGAGCGCCGCGCCGTGATGGATGCGGCTGAGCAGGCCGGAGCTAGAACGGTTTATCTGATTGATGAGCCGGTAGCAGCGGCTATTGGAGCCGGACTGCCCGTGGCTGATCCCACTGGCAATATGATTATTGACATTGGCGGTGGCACCACTGAGGTTGCCGTTTTAAGCCTGTACGTAAGGCATATCGATCCCACCAGCGACGCAGTACAAACATAGAGATTTTACTTATGAACTAGCGCTATAGACTACGAGAGCGGCCACTAAAGACCCGCTCAAGCTGGTTGAAGTTCT
>JAAHIC010000481.1 GCA_010671965.1 Leptolyngbya sp. SIO4C5 | reverse complement strand
CCTCTACCAATCCCCGATGTTATCCTGAGCTTTAGATCCCTGAGCTGTCTTCAGCTTGCTCAAGAACTCACGGGTAAGCTTGGCAAAGGCTTTAGAGGCATTTGCTTCTGGATCGGTGAGGACGACGGGCAGATAGCGATCGACTGATTTGGCTACCCGCACGTCGCTAGGAATATGGACGCTAAATAGCTGCTGACCGCTGAAGTCTTGTCGTACCCGATTGACCACCTGACGGTAATAGCGCCCGGTGAGCAGATTGCCGGACATGGTAAAGACGATGCCTAAAAGCTGCATCTGACGAATCTTGTCGGCCTCGTGGGTAGTTCTCAGGCGCTCAATCCGGCGCTGCAGGAGCTGAATCCCAATAACTGAAAGCGGTTCAGGTCGCGCTGGTAGCATGTAGAAATCGCTGGCTAAGAGGCCGCTGCGAGTCAGCAGGCTATAGCCGGGAGCGCAGTCTAAAATAATAAAATCGTAGTCGTTGAAGACAGGCTCCAGAATCGAGTAGATCAGCCGCTGCTCAAAGTGGTTCCAGGTTGCTTCAAAACGTCCTTCTTCACCCCTAGCGTTAGTCTGCTCGTGCAGCATTTTGGAAACCATGAACTCATCGTAGAGTTCAATATCGCCGGGCAGCAGGTCTAAGCCCTTGACGTTGCCGAGGTATCCGGCGATCGCATTAGCCGTGTTAGGCGCATCCGGGTTGCTAGGCCGGATGACTTCAGAAGGCGATCGCGTTAAATATTTGTCTGGATAGAGTATCTGATTGACCAAGTGGCGCAGGGTTCGTTTCTCCTTGCGCCGCTTCGCGAAATCCGCCGGTGACATCAGGCTGAGGGTAGCACTAATCTGAGTATCGAGATCTACCACTAGGACGCGCTGCTGATGGTTTTTGGCTAAACACGCCGCTAAATTAACCGTCAGCGTTGTCTTGCCAACGCCTCCCTTCATATTGGCAGTTGCGATGATATGAGGCATACGCTGACACTCCAACCTGATTGATTAAGGCGATCCCGTCTTAGGCAAAACATATTACCGCATCCTGTTCCCCCCGCATCAGCGCGATTGTACCTAGCCGCTGCAAGTCCTACGTTTTAACCTATCCCTTCTAGTGGAGGTGACTGCGCGATAAAACGGCTACGATAGCAAGCCAGTTTACATTTAAAGACTATGCGTTTGCGATCGCTCTTTACCGTTTTATTTGGCTTAGCTCTCAGCACTACTCTTCTATTCCAGTCCTGCAGTGACACCAATTCTACGTCTCCTGAGTCAGCGCCTAATCTCAGCGATCGCATGGAGCAGGAGCATCGCGGTGAAACGCCTACAGCTACTGAGGCAGCGCTGCTAGAGCCTGCTATGCCTGTCACAGCAGAGGCAGTCACCTATGCCACCGTGGCGGGGGAGCCTATCACGGGCTATCTGGCCCAGCCTGAGGGCGCAGAAGCCGGGCTGCCCACCATCATTGCTATTCATGAATGGTGGGGCCTAAACGACAATATTCGCGCCATGACAGAGCGACTAGCCGGGGAGGGCTATACCGTCCTGGCCGTTGACCTCTACAATAGCCAGGTTGCTGATACATCTGCAGCCGCTCGGCAGCTGATGCAGGCAGTAATGAATGACCCTGAGCCTGCTGAAGCTAATTTGCAGCAAGCTTTTGACTATCTGGTCACGGAGCAGGCAGCCTCTGCTATTGGTTCAATTGGCTGGTGCTTTGGCGGTGGCTGGTCACTGCAGACGGGGTTATTGCTGCCGCAACAGCTAGACGCTTTGGCAATTTATTATGGTCGTCTTGTCACTGAACCGGAGCAGCTAGAACCACTACAGATGCCAATAATTGGCTTTTTTGGAGCTGAAGATCAGGCCATTCCGGTAGAGCAGGTGCGCGAATTTGAGGCCGCCTTAGAATCGCTGGACAAGCCTGCGGAAATTTATATCTACGAAGAGGCGGGTCACGCCTTTGCCAATCCTTCCGGTGAGCGGTATGCGCCAGAGGCCGCAGCGGATGCTTGGGCCAAGACGACCGAGTTTTTTGCTCAGTATTTGCAAGATACGGCTTCGTCGGCAGTTCGTTAGATTGGCTGGGTGATTTAAATTACATTTTGAGCTGATTAAGCTCACTGTGCTTGCACAGCAATGTCACAAAGGACTCAGCGAAATGACGGATATTTCCTCCGTATCTATACGTAACGACTAAGTTTGTTATTCAAGCGAGGAAATAGTCCATGCCATTCCCCCTGCCCTATAATTCGGCTGAACGTCCCCTGCCTCTGCTGCGTGAACCTGACAGCCTAGGAATTGATGTTCAGTCTAGTCAGCCCCATCATCCCGAAAAAAAGCGTTTAGCCGCTCATTGGAGCGTTGTTGACGGTAATCTGGTCTGTCAATGGCAACTACAGAAATCAGCGTAGTCTACAAGCGCTGCCATCTGACGAATATTCAAGCTCAATCGCTTAGGTCAGCCTTTTTGATTCAATACGCATCAAAAGGGCTGATTCTGTGTTGGCTGCGGTAGTAGCGGCAAAAAGCCGAGCAGTAGGAACCATCACCAGCGATCGCTCTGGTAGGGAGATTTTGGCCCTCGCTCTACATAGCGCTTGAGCTGCCGCGCCATCCGCTTGAGGCCGCGCTTTTCGTCATCTCGAATAAAGGGCAGAAAGAATCTAGCCAGCCCGCCTGAAACCCGTTCGCGGTGGCTGTATTTGGTGCGGTTGGGGCCAATATCTTGCAGCTCAAACAGGTGTTCGCTCTTAAACCCAGGGGCTGTCGAAACCCATCGTAGCTGGAGAGGGGGCTGTAGCCGCACAATCGTTGGCTGAAATTCTGTTTCTTCGTCTCCTTCTAGCCGCTGCAGTGCCAGCAGCACAGACGCCCCTTCGCGAAAGGGCTGCTGCGGGTCACAGTCAAACAAAAAAGTATTCCACCAGTACCATTTTTCTTTCGCAATCAAAGCCTGCCATACTTTTTCGCGGGCGGCTTCAATTTCAATTTCGGCGTACAAACTAGGCATGGCGGGAGCAGCAGGCGCGAAGCAGATTCGTCCATAAGGAACAGTGTAAAGAGAGTCGGTTAGCCAGACTAGAAACTAGGTCAGTTCAATAGAAATTACCTATTGGGCTTAACATTTATTAAGTTATCCAGGCAAAAGAGCCGTTCAAGCGTCTTATGGTCCAACTCACTCCCAACTCCAGCTTTAGCTTAACGCTTCGTCTAAAAATTCCAAATCGGGCAGGTATGTTAGCCAGAGTCACTCAGGCGATCGCCGAGGCCGGTGGCAATCTCGGACAGCTTGATCTCATTGAGCGATCGCGTCATTCAGTGATTCGGGACATCAGCGTTGATGCAGCTAGTACAGAACACGCCGAAAAAATTACCGATGCTATTGGTCAGTTAAAGCAGCATGGCATTGAGATGCTGAACGTTCACGATCGCACCTTCAACCTGCATAAAGGTGGCAAAATCCACGTGGAAGGTAAGATGCCGCTGCGCAATCAGGAAGACCTGGCAATGGCCTATACGCCGGGAGTGGGCAGAATTTGCAATGCGATCGCCGCAAAGCCAGAAAGAGTCTACGACCTGACAATCAAAGGCAACACGGTGGCAATTGTCACCGACGGCAGCGCTGTTCTGGGTTTAGGAAACTTGGGGCCAGCCGGGGCTTTGCCAGTGATGGAAGGCAAAGCCATGCTATTTAAGGCGTTTGCGGGGTTAGATGCCTTCCCCATTTGCCTAGACACCCAGGATACGGACGAAATTGTCGAAACCGTCAAGCGCATTGCTCCCGTCTTTGGCGGCGTCAATCTGGAAGATATTAGCGCCCCGCGCTGTTTTGAAATCGAGGCTCGCCTGGCGCAAGAACTAGACATTCCCATATTTCATGATGACCAGCACGGTACGGCCATCGTATCTCTAGCCGCGCTGTTCAATGCCCTGAAACTGGTCAATAAATCCCTAGAAAGCATCAAAATTGTGATCAATGGCGCTGGGGCTGCCGGGGTTGCTATTGCTCGCCTGCTGAAGAAAGCGGGCGCTAACACCATCATTATGTGCGACTCGAAAGGAATTATTTCGAGCGATCGCTCCCAGCTTACGCCGGAAAAACAGGCTTTTGCCGTGTCTACGCCGGGCACGTTAGCAGATGCGCTGCGAGATGCGGATGTCTTCTTAGGCGTGAGCGTTCCTGGCGTAGTGACACCAGAAATGGTCAAAGCGATGGCGGCCAATCCAATTGTGTTTGCTATGGCTAATCCAATTCCGGAAATCCAGCCAGAGCAGGTGGAAGGTCTTGTCGCGGTAATGGCGACAGGTCGCAGCGATTATCCTAATCAGATTAACAACGTCTTGGCCTTTCCGGGGATTTTGCGCGGTGCCCTAGACTGCCGGGCTCAGGCAATTACCACCACCATGTACCTAGAGGCGGCTCACGA
>JAAHIC010000480.1 GCA_010671965.1 Leptolyngbya sp. SIO4C5 | reverse complement strand
ATATGTACCAAACAGATTCTTCTATGACGGTTGTTCAGCCCAGCGGCGTGCTTAATGCGGCTAATGCGGCTGTAGTGCAAGCTCAGTTGGTCAAAGCGCTAGGGGTTAGTACAACAGGCTTGGTGGTTGATCTAAGCTGCGTTGACTTTTTGGACAGTGCTGGCCTAGCAGCCTTGGTTGTGGCACTGCGAACTGCTCGTCGCTCTGGTAAGCGCCTCAGCCTCTGCGCTGTTCCCCCCTCTATCAAGATCGTTTTTGAACTCACTCAGCTCGATCGCGCTTTTGAAATGCTAGAAGCACGTCCGGCTCAGATGGCGATCGCGGCTTAAATTCATCCTATATGAAGATAGCGGCTAATCATTCAGACAGTGTCGATTAGACTTAGTTTTGTAAAGCGTCTTTGAATTACGGCTGTCAGCGGTTAGGCCAACTGTCTGCCAGATCTCCATAGGTTCAGCTCAGGCAAATTTTCGGTTTGAGCTGTTGTTAATTTTTGAGTGTCCCTGTCCGGCTACGGCAGGGACATTTTTAGCTATGGGTGCAGGCTCAAGCCTTAGGAAATAAGGGCAATCCGCTATAGTGAAGGAGTAATTTATTCAGCAGATCTAGCTGGCTATCATTGTGGCGATCGCCGTTGAAACCCTCTTAAATTCAGAAATTTCCCGTCCGGCTCGCTATCTCGGTAACGAGCAGGGGGCCGTGCACAAGCCCTGGGAAGCAGCCACTATTCGCTGGGTGCTGACCTATCCAGAGGTGTATGAAGTCGGTGCCTCAAACTTAGGCCACATCATTCTATACAGCGTTCTCAATGCTCAGCCACGCCAGCTTTGCGATCGCGCCTATCTGCCAGCGGCTGACCTAGCAGCCAAGCTGCGCCAAAGCCAAACTCCCCTGTTTGCGGTGGAATCGCGGCGATCGCTGAGGGAATTCGATATTTTAGGCTTCAGCCTTAGCTATGAGCTAGGAGCCACAAATATTCTAGAAATGCTTTCCCTAGCCGGGATCCCCCTCACCTGGCAGGAGCGTTCCGCCTCAGAGAGCTGGCAGGTCGGCGCGGGTAGCTGGCCGCTGATCTTTGCTGGCGGGCAGACCGCTACCTCGAATCCAGAACCCTATGCTGACTTTTTTGATTTCATAGCGTTGGGCGATGGCGAGGAACTACTGCCCGAAATTGGCTTAGTGCTGGAGGAGGGCAAAGCCGCTGGCCTATCTCGCACTGAACTGCTGCTCGATCTAGCGCAGGTGCCGGGGGTCTATGTGCCTCAGTTTTATCAGATGGCCGCCGACGGTTCGGTACAGCCCATTCGCCCCGATGTTCCGCCTCGCATCCTGCGGCGGGTTGCAACGCCGATGCCAGAATATTCCATTGGCTTAGTTCCCTATGTCGAAACCGTTCACGATCGCCTCACGGTAGAGATTCGGCGCGGCTGTACGCGGGGCTGCCGGTTTTGCCAACCAGGAATGCTGACCCGGCCCGCGCGGGACGTAGCTCCCGATGCGGTGATGGATGCAATTGAAGCGGGAATGCGGGCCACGGGATACAACGAGTTTTCGCTGCTGTCCTTGAGCTGTTCTGATTACTTAGCTCTCCCCGCAGTTGGGGTTGAAGTGAAGAACCGGCTCAAGAACGAAAATATCTCGCTTTCGCTACCGAGCCAGCGTGTCGATCGCTTTGATGAAAATATTGCCCATATTATTGGCGGTACCCGGCAGACAGGGCTGACCTTTGCGCCTGAGGCGGGTACGCAGCGGATGCGGGACATTATCAACAAGGGCTTGACGAATGAAGAACTGCTGCGCGGTGTTAAAACTGCCCACGAGCAAGGCTGGGACAAGGTAAAGCTTTACTTCATGATTGGCCTGCCGGGAGAAACCGATATCGACGTTCTCGGCATTGTCGAAACTGTGCGCTGGCTGCGACAGGAATGCCGCCTGAAGAAGCGTAAGCCGCTGAATTTCAACATTACAATTTCCAACTTTACCCCCAAGCCCCATACCCCTTTTCAGTGGCATTCGGTTTCGACCACGGAGTTTGAACGGAAACAGTCCCTGCTGAAGGCGGAATTTCGTCTCCTGCGCGGCGTCAAGGTCAATTTTACCGACGTGCGGATCTCGGCAATGGAGGATTTTGTGGGCCGGGGCGATCGCCGCCTCTCTGCCGTCGTGCGTAAGGCTTGGGAGCTAGGCGCGGGAATGGATGCCTGGTGGGAAAGCCTAGAGCGAGCTTTTGCCGCCTGGAATCAGGCGATCGCTGCAGCGGACCTATCTTGGAAATATCGTCAGGTAGAGAGCGGGGAGTGGAACGTGATGGATACAGCGGCAGATGCCGCCGATCTAACCGTACCGCTGCCTTGGGATCATATTGATACGGGTATTGATAAAGCCTGGTTGCAGGCTGATTTGCAGCGGGCCTTAGCAGCGGCGACGGTTCCTGACTGTTCCTTTGAAGGCTGCTCCCACTGCGGCATCTGCGGGCCAGATTTCGGGCATAACGTAGTGGTGGCTCCCCCGGAAATTCCCGCCTTTGCCGGACATTTCCAGCCGCCCCAGCAGCGGGTTCAGCGTCTGCGAGTCCGTTTAGGTAAGCTGGGCGAAATGGCGCTGATCGGTCATTTAGACTTTGCCCGACTGCTAGATCGGGCGGTTCGACGGGCCAGTTTACCGCTGGCCTTTACGGGGGGATACCACCCCGGCCCGCGCATCTCTCCGGCGATGGCTCTACCACTGGGGGCAACTAGCACGGGCGAAGTTGTTGACTTCGAGCTGACCGAGATTCTCGATACTGAGGCGTTTCAGCAGCGGCTGCAGGCTCAACTCCCAGCTGAAATGCCAATTTATCAGGTGGAGTCGGTATCGCTGCAGTCGCCTTCTGCCACCAAGGTACTAGAACGCGCCGAATATTGGCTGCTGATTCAGACGGTGGATCAGGCGGCTCCTACCCCGGAACAGTGGCAGATCTGGCTGCAGGCCGTTAGCGAAACGGCTGAAATTTGGGCCGAACATCGCACTAAATCAGGCAAGCCTAAGCGAGTTAATCTGCGCGATCGCCTGTTTGAGCTAGCGCTGCTGGAACCTGAGCTAGCCGTTAGCGCGTCGGTTAAACTGCAGCCGACCACAGCCGAGCAAACGGCTTTGCGGTTTATGGGTAGCTGCCGCAACGACGGTACACTGCTCCGCCCTGAACAGGTAATCACCATGCTAGAGCAGGTGACCCAGCAGGCATTTCAGCTCTTGCATGTTCATCGTCAGCGCTTAATTTTATCCACCTTGAACTGAGACAGCTTTGGGGCAGAGAGCTTAAACATATGCAGCAGAGAGCTAATCTTTTTCAACTCGGCAGAACCAGCCTAGCCATAGGTCTGACCTACCTGGGCCTGACTTCAGCTCCGGCCCTAGCTCAGGCCAACTTCCCCTCCTCTCCCAGCTACGAAGACCTAGTGCAGCTTCCCCTCACTGTCGATCCTGACGAAGCGCTGTTGGCAAGCGGGCAGGTGATCACTGAAACGACTATCTCAATGACCTCTCTAACACCCCCTAGTCTCTGGTGGCAGCAAGAGCAGACGAGCACGAGATTTGGCGCCCCCCAGCTTTTGAATACCTGGATCGCGTTTTCAGGTAGCCCGCAGCAGCCACGGCGGATTGATATCGTCGTGAATCCGCAAATTTGGGAAGCGTTGACCTACTTAGAACGCTACGTTTTGCTCAATCAGTTCGGCACTTCTGCCAAATCTTTTGGCTACAGCCTCCGCGTTTTTGCCGGTGGACGCTTAGTAGGACTGAATCTGTGCGATTTTTCTGCCGATGCCCCGCCGCTAAATCCTGATACGGTGCGCTGGCCAGAGCCTGACCTGGTTGAGGAAGTTCCCTGTACGGTTGTTCTAGACTATCTAGGGCGTAACGAATTGCCAAGACCCTAGCTGGCCTGTCGCATCTGCGCCCAGAGCTGGGTATAAGCCTGCTCGCTATCGCTCGGTAAAGGCTTTAAAAACTCGCTTTTGGTCAGTACTTCTGCGTCAGGAAGCAGCAGGGGGCGATCGCGCAGGGAGGCGGGCAGAGAAGCGGGCAACAGGCTGGCGAACCGGGGAGAGGCTCCATAGGTAGAGAGAGAAAGCTGCGTCGCGACATCGGGCCGCCAGCAGAATTCTAGCCACTGCTGCCCGACATCTGGCAAAGGCGCTACCTCTGAACTGTTTTTGGCGATCGCCGTCATTGGCCGTACCCACAGATCTGCTGTCAACAGCGTGCCTGAGAGCGGGATTGCTGCTTTGAGCTGCCGGTAGCGCTGCATGACCGGTAAAACATCGGTAGACCAGGCAACCGCCAGCCAGGTATCGTTGCTGACCAATGCCTGTAAAGCGTGGGTAGAGCTGTAGAATTTGACCTGCCGCTGAAGTGACTGTAGCTGCGCTGCTAGCTCAGGCAGCAGCGCAGA
>JAAHIC010000048.1 GCA_010671965.1 Leptolyngbya sp. SIO4C5 | reverse complement strand
GACTTGCCTCAATTGTCATTGCTGAAATGATTCGAGATGTTTATCATTTGTTCAGCCACTATTGGGCACCGCTGCAGCGGCTGCACAACTGGCACCACAAGGCTTACAAACGCGACTTTACCCCCATCAGCCCGCAACTGTACGCCAAAGCCCAGCTCTACAACGATGTGCCCGAATCGCTGTTCATGATGGCAATGCTGGCAGGACTGGCGATCGCCAGCGGTCAGCCCGGTCTTTGGTTAGGGTTTCTCTACGGGGCTGGCTTCTTGGGTGCAGCGGTGGCGCGATCCCAGGGCTGGTTGCTGCTGAGCGACCTGACCCACGAACCTGGCCCGCTGACGGAAACGCCTAGCAATTGGATAGTGAATCGCACCTACCACTGGCGGCACCATTTTGATGACACTAATGCTTACTATGCGGGATACTTTACTTTGCTAGACAAGCTGGTAGGCTCAGCCGTGTCCCTGAAAGGAAAAGTAGTTGCTATTACCGGTGCTTCTGGCACGTTGGGTCAGGCCCTGATTGCTGAACTGGCGCGGCAGGGGGCCAAGCCCATTGCCATCACCACATCTCCTAAAGCAAATTGGGATCCAGAACTCAAGGTTTTGTACTGGCAGCCGGGGCAAGAAAGTCAGCTTCAGGCAGCTCTGAGCAAAGTCGATATTTTGGTAATCAATCATGGCTTGAACGTGCATGGCGATCGCTCGGCAGCTGCGATCGAAGCTTCATTACAGGTCAATGCCCTGTCGGCCTGGAAGCTCGCAGAAGTGTTTATGACAACGGTAGAAACCTCAGCTCAGCGGGCCAATAAGGAAATTTGGGTCAATACCTCAGAAGCTGAAGTTAACCCGGCTTTCAGCCCCCTCTACGAAGTTTCTAAGCGACTTTTAGGCGACTTGGTGACGATGCGTCGCCTTGATGCCCCCTGCGTCATTCGCAAAGTGATTTTAGGCCCGTTTAAGAGCAATCTCAATCCTATTGGCGTTATGTCGGCTGCCTGGGTTGCCAAAATGGTAGTGGCGCTGGCTAAACGCAACGTCCGCAACATGATTGTGACGATTAATCCGCTAACCTATCTGCTTTTTCCGCTGAAGGAAACGAGTCAGTCGCTTTATTTCAGACTATTTTCTAAAAGTCAGCCCTAAAAACTGCATAGGTGCTGACGATCAGAAATACTTCCTCTTGGCAATCAGCCGTTCAACACACTCCTTGGGGAGCATATACAGACCCTCGTTTTCTGACTGAAGACGAGGGCTTTTTTTGACTACGGGCGAGCAGCTTCATCGGTTTGAAAGGCAAAGTCGCCTCGATTCTGAGGCAGGTTAGCTCCCACCAGGCAGGCTCCGGTTAAGATCACACCTTCTAAAATTGCGCCGCCCAAGTCCGCACACAGCAGGTTAGCACCTGTAAGCGAAGCGCCAGACAGGGTTGCGCCGCGTAGATCAGCTTCTTCTAAATTGGCATTATTAAACAGAGTCCCCTGCAGCTCGGCCCGACTCAGATCCGCGCCGTAGAGATTGGCGTCGCTCAGGTTGGCTCCCCGCAGGTCGGCTCCGCGCAGGTCAACCCGCTGCAAATCAACTCCCATCAGGTTGACGCCGCTGAGAAAAGCACCGGCCAAGCTAGCCCCGGATAGCCTTGCCCCCATAAGATTGACGCCGCGCAGGTTGGCCCCCCGCAAATCAGCGCCGCTTAAATCGCTCTGCATCAGGTTGGCCCCCCACAGGTTAGCCCGCAGGTCAGCACTCATGAGCTGTGCCCCCATCAGGTTAGCGCCCTCTAAGTGAGCCTGGGCCAGAGTCGTATGGCTGAAATCAACCCCTATCAAGCTCGCACCCGCTAGGTGAATCCCAGCTAAGTCAAGTCCTGAAAGGTTTTCATCATCTAAGTTGGCGCCCGCCAGCTGAGTCAGTTGGCCGGAACGAATTGAATCGATATCCATAAACAAGGTCACGCGGGTTAAAAAATCTATGATGAGGTTGACTGAGCTAGATCAGAGACAGGATTGGTGTCGGGGTGCAGCAGCCCGGCTCCCATCGTGATTTTGGTAGGAATGCTGGGCAGGCTCAGTCCCTGCTGCAGCCCTCGTACGATTAGCCCCAATATTTCAGTTAGCTTGGGATCCCAGCGAACTCCCTGTTCGGCCTGACAGGTGCGCAGCGCTGCCGAAAATCTTTCGTTTACGTCGGCTTCAGTGTCCGCAGTATGGGTATCTGCCGGATTGGCTACTCGCTCTTGAAAAGCCGCTACCAGCCCCAAAATACGGGACTCTAACGGAATGCGATCGCCGCTGAGATGAGCCGGTGGCCCTGAACCGTCCCACCACTCGGTCTGGTGAGTGATAATTTCGGCAACGGCTCGTAGACGCGGCATTTTGCGGAGTACCTGAGCGCCGGGTACCAGCGGGCAGCTAGGGGCTGCGGTGCTATCACCGGCTGTTGAGTCCATTGGCAAGGGGGCAATGCGGTGCAGCAGACTAGCCAGTCGTAGCCGCTGTAGCTGCCAAGCCGGCAGATCGATTAGCTGACCTACCATTTCAGCCAGAGAAGCGACCTCTGCTGCCGCGTAGGGGTTTTTGGGGTCGGCTAAATCCGCGAGCTGGGCCATGCGCAAGAAAGCCTGGACCTCATTGGAGACGAGGTTAGAGCTGAGGGCTTCGGTAAAGTCAAAGGACTCGGTACCAAAGAGAGAAGCCTGGCTCGACTGTAAATATTCAACGACGCGAGACACGACGCTGCCTAAACCGTCGGCGGTAGAAACTTCGCTGACCTGATGCGCTATTTGCTGGTAGTGCTGTTGTAGCTGAGACTGGAGTTCAGGCTGGTACTTGCCAACATGGGCGATCGCCAACTGTACGGTTTCTCGTACTAAATCCGGTTCAAATGTCCAAAAGCCGTAAAATTTGCGTTCTAGATCATGGTCGGGGCGTCCCTGCGGCCCGTAGTCCTCATCCGACAGCTCCTGACAAAGCACCATTGCCGTATAGTCGGGCGCAAAGATGATCAGGTGCCACTCTTGGGAAACCGGATCGTCGGGATCAAGATCGACAAGGGCTACATTCTCTCGCTGGCTAGTAGGATGACTGTGAAACCCGGTATCGGTACCCGCCATAATCGCAATCTGACTGGCGCGATCGGCAATATCGCCATAGCGATCGGCTTCCTGCAAATACCATTTACCCTGCTGAAAAGCGGCAATTACTAAGGGCTGACTGCCCATTGCCAAAATACAGTCCTCCAGCGCATGACAAAGCGCTACCAGAGTGTTCTTGTAGTACACGCCGAAGTTGAGCGGACTTTTCTCCGCCGCATCTGCCTGATGGCTCTGAAATAGCTGTCGTAATATTGATCCCTCTAACATAACCTTGCGCTCTACCTGCTGTGACCCGCTGTGAAATCGCCCGTGAAATCGCTTATCCTTATCATCATAAATAGAACAAGTGTAATACCTTACCTCGCCTCCAAGTCTTAAAAATTGCTACAGCTATCTCGAAGCAGCAGTTAGCTGCCGCTGCTTTTCCTCCATAGGAGCCGACAGTGCCTCATCTAGAGACGATTTGCCTAAGCGCTCCTCCAAAATATCCATCACCTCGCGGCCAAAATCATGGGGATTCTGCCGCCAAGCCTGCAAGCACACTTCACCAAAGAAAGATCCCAGCGGCTCCGGATTCCACAGTAGCTTCCGAGCTGTCCAAGGCATGACGCTCATCGGGTTGTAGTCCGGCTGCAGCATATTTTGCTCGAAGGCGTAGTTTTCCAGATGAGTATGGGGCTGGAGGCCAATAAAGAAAATAGCCGGTTCCACTTTGTCTCGCCCAAAAATGGCTTCTAAAGCGCGGTGATAGGCCACGGTTTGACGGATTGTTTCCGGTCGCTCATCAATGACGTTAAATGAGTAGTTGACCGAAACTAGATCGTTAAAGCCAGCATTTTTGAGATCGCGGCAGTTTTCTAGCACCGTCCGCAGGTTGTAGCCCATACGCATTTTCCGCACCAGCTCTTGCGAACCGCTAGTAATGCCAATCTCGAAATAGTTCATGCCGGTCTTGACCATCAGATCGCACAGCTCTGGCGTCAAGTTGTCAGCTCGAATATAGGCGGCCCAGTGAATGTCCGCCATGCCAGCCGCCAAAATTTTCTCTAGTAGCTCAACTGCATCGGAAATAAACCGTCGCGCCGGAATAAACTGGGCGTCAGTAAACCAGAAATTACGAATGCCGCGCTGATAGAGCTGGCGCATTTCAGCTACCACCTCATCGGCTGGATTAATGCGCACCTGCTTGCCTTCAATCACCGTGTAAACGCAGTAGCAGCAGTTGTGAGGGCAGCCTCGCTTAGTCTGCACGCCGATATAGAAGTCTTGTTCCTGCAGGTAGTACTCAAACTCAGGCCAAATCTGCTCGATATATGAATAGTTGCAGGCCGTTTTTTCAATCGGGGTCGGCCATTCGTGAATTAGGCGATCGCGCGGAGTGGTTTCGCCGACGACATAGCAGCGCTCGTCTTGAAAATCTTGCTGCCGCAGCATTTTTTCCAACAGCGCCTCTCCTTCTCCCACCGAAACGACGGTGCCTCGTGGCAGCATAGCGCCAAGCTGCTCATAGAAAACGCTGACGGCTCCGCCACCCACCACGGCTTTGGCTTCAGGGCGATAACGGCGTGCTCGCTTAGTGCCGCGCTTGATCAATCCTAAATTTTGCCACAGCTCACTGTAGTAGGCCGTCGTCACCCGCAGCCCCCCCAAAGCGCCTCGCAGCTTCACAAAGGGGTTACGAGCATAAAATACTTCAAAAGCGTGCTGCAGCGGATTGCCGCCCCGACCGCCCACTGGGGCATAAATTTGAATGTCTCGCCAGGAAAAGACCAGCAGCGAAGGCTGAAACTGATCGATGCAGGCATCTAAAGCCCTGCTGTAGTCCAGCGGTGGAATCGTGCCTAAATCAAAGATGCGCTGCTCAACGGCGGGAAATAGCTTATGAACATGATCGGCTAAATAGACAACACCAATCGGAAAGATGGGATTGCACGGTAGGCGAACATATAAGATGCGATCGTTCATAGGAAGTTCCTAAGTCCGTTGGAGGCAGCGTCAAATCGAGCACGATTGCTTGCCGACTTGTTCAAGCGCGTTATCAAAAAGCAAGTCAGCTAACATCGCTTAACTTCACCCTCAGGCCGCGATCGCTGCTAAACGCAGCATTTCGACCAAATTTCTCAGATAAAGTTATATATCTTTACGATAACACTCACATCTCAAGTGCAAACCCTACTTTTAGCGACTGACTCAAAAAAAGTTGGAATTAGGCTTTGAGATCGCAGGTGAGTTGCTTTCTTCAAGGTTTCTGAGCTAGCAAAGGCTAGCCAGCTGCCGTAATGGATAAGTTCAGCGGGCTTGAGGCCGATCAGAGCAGATTCAGCCGAAAACTTTTGAAAATGTGGTATAAAAAACTAATATTTAATCTTTTCTTCAACATAGGAGATTTTCGGTCTAGAGACTGAGGGATATTTCACTGCGTCGCGCTACTGCTTGCTGCCTCACTACTTACCTCGCCAAAAGAAATATTAAATAGAGTCAACTCTTTTCTCAAAAAATTAAGCAAAAGGCCGGGTTGGTAGTCGCCTTTACAACCCGCTGGGATCGCTGAGTGTTAACCTAATTGCAGTAGTGATGCGAGCAGCTAAGTCCCAGGTAACTCTATGGCACAAATTCTTGATCCCCTGCCACCCGAAAGCAACGATAAACTTCTGTGTTGTTATGTAAACGCAACGAGCAAAATCCAGATTGCTCGGATTACCAACGTCCCCAACTGGTATTTTGAGCGGGTGGTTTTTCCAGGACAGCGGCTCATTTTCGAAGCCTTTGCCACTGCCCAACTGGAAATTCATACGGGTATGATGGCAAGCGCTATCCTCTCAGATACGATCCCCTGCACCCGTCTGCTGGTTGATGATCCTCAACCTCCGTCGGAACCTGCGCCTCCTGCAGCCGATCGAGAAGCTGTGCCAGCAGGTCTAGCCGCTGTGTCTGCTGAATAGGCTAAATGGAAGCCACTGGGATTGGGTTCGTCGTGTACGCTAGGAAATAGTTTTCCGCACTTAATTCTGCATACACATTGGACTTACCCTCTTTTATCTGGCTTTGGCGTATTGCAGCCTGGTCGATGGGGTTTACCCTGTCGGCCTATTTTATTTTGGCTGTTAGTGGCGGCTGGATCTCGTTAGCCCGTCAGGCGCGGCGATCGCGTCCTGGCTGGCTGCGCCCACTCCACTATATTGTCGGCGGCATTATGGTGGCGTTGGTGCTGCTGCTGTTGGCCATCGGCATTGTGGGCACGCTGGGGGAATACGGCAGCTTAGGCCATTCGGTTCACCTCCCGGCAGGACTGGACGTGGTGGCGCTGGTGCTTATTTCTGCTGGCAGCGCTATTTTCATTAGTCCGCAGCGGCCCTGGGTGCGGTTCTTGCACGTGGGCACCAATATTATGCTGTTCGGAGCGCTGGCGCTGGTGACCCTGAGCGGCTGGCAGGTTGTGCAAAAATATTTGCCGTAGAATAAAGGCGATGAGCTATTGATTTCAAAGTAAACGCCGTGCAGCCTTCCACAGAAGTTAATGCCCCTACTCCCACCTCAACCGCGATACCGGCAGAGGGAGATATTTTTCATATTTCGCCATTAATTCGGATCACGCTGCTGACCTTTTATCTGGCGCTAATGATGCCGCTGCCCTTTTTAGCTAAAGCCACAGCGGCTCCGGTGCCAGCCAGCGCTTTAGCCGCTGGTATTGTGCTGGGCGGCGTTGTGCTCTACGGCGTTCTGAGTGAACAGGTGATTACCAGTGAATCCGGGATTCAGGTAACCTATCCTGCCTGGGTAAGATTATTTTGGCGCAAAGGCTGGCAGCTCAACTGGGATCAAATCAGGGCGTTAAAGCCTCGCTCTACCGGGCAAGGGGGTATTGTTTACTACTTTGTCAGCCAGGCAGAGGAAGCTTATTTGTTGCCGATGCGCGTAGCTGGCTTTGGGCGACTGGTACGGCAGGTAGCCGCCAAAACCGAGATTGATACCCGCGATGTGCGGCCTCTATCGCAGCCGTGGATGTATTTTATTCTGCTAAGTCTGACAGTTTTGCTGCTGCTGACGGATGCCTGGACCGTTTCAACGGCGATCGCCCTCAGTTAGAGCAACCCGTATATGGCTCAGCTTAGGTTTGAACAGGTTAGTCTGCAGGCCACCGTCGGTCAGGCTGAAATCTTGCAAGATCTCAGCTTCAGCGTAGAAGCGGGGGAGCTAGTGGGCTTAGTTGGGCCTTCTGGGGCAGGTAAAACCTCCCTGCTCCGTCTGATCAATCGCCTTAGCGATCCGAGCCAGGGGCGGATTTTTTGGGAGGGTCAGGACCTGCGGCAGCTCCCCGTAATTGCGCTGCGGCAGCAGATCATGCTGGTGGCGCAAGAGCCAAAGCTGCTGGATATGACGGTAGAAGAAACCCTGTGGTATCCGCTGCGGCTGCGTCATCTGGCGCGATCGCAGGCCGAAAGCCGTATCCAAACCTGGCTGGAGCGTCTGCAAATTCCCTCAGACTGGCTATCACGCAGCGAGCTAGAGCTATCGGTAGGGCAGCGGCAGCGAGTGGCGATCGCCCGTGCTTTAGTCACAGAGCCGAAAATACTGCTGCTCGATGAACCGACATCGGCCCTAGACGCTGGCAACGGCATGCGGCTGATGAACCTACTCCAGAGACTGGCCCAGCAGCAGACAACCATTTTGATCGCCAATCACCAGCTCGATTTGCTGCAGCCTGTCTGCAGCCGTATTCTGCATTTAGAACAGGGAAAAATTGTGCAAGACCTACCCCATGCGGCCATAGACTGGCCTCAGCTCCGCCAGGCCATTGTGCAGGCTCAGCAGCAGGAAGAAGATGAATGGCAGTGAGCCTAACGCTGATGCGCCACTGACATGACGGGTGGGGGCGAAGGGCTGACTGTTGAACTATTACGGCTAGGCTGCTCCTTGCTAATGCGCTCAACGTTAAAGCGATAGCCCACATTGCGAACGGTTTGAATAATATTGGGCTGACGCGGATCGGCCTCAATTTTTTTACGCAACGATAGCACGTGGGTATCAACGGTGCGCGGATTGTCAATCGCATCCGGCCAGGCTCGCTTGAGCAAGTCTGAGCGGCTTAGAGGGGAGCCAGCGGCCTGGGTCAGCACGTAGAGCAGGCTAAACTCCTGCGGGGTCAAGTCAATAAACGCTTCCTTATAGCGCACACGTCGCTGTACCAAGTCAATATGCAGTTCGCCATAGCTGAGAGAGGCCGGGGCGATCGCTTTTTGACTGCGCCGCGTCAGCGCTTCCACACGGGCTAGGAATTCTCGCATCCCAAAGGGCTTAGAGAGATAATCATCGGCTCCGGCTTTGAGTCCTGTAACAATATCGGCCTCTGTTGTTCGAGCCGATAGCATCAAGATTAGAACTTGTCCCTGCTGCTGCATCCAGCGACACAGCTCTATGCCATCGCCATCCGGGAGTTCTGAATCCAAAATCACCAAATCCGGACAGCGGTTCTGAAAAGCATCCCGTCCCCTAGCGATGTCTGCTGACTGCACTACCCAGTAGCCAGCCTGCTGGAGGTGCCAGCCTAGCAGCGATCGCAGATGAGGATTTCCTTCGACAACTTGAATACAAATTGAACCCACCAGTCCTAATTGGTTCCGTAAAACAGCTATCGTATCTGGCACCTAGCCTATCAAAGCGGTTGTCATGATTTTGTAACTGCCGTTACGCCGCACCCAGTCGTTCGGCTCAAGGGAATAAATCCGTCTAGATACGCAGACGGACTTTCTGGCCTAGCTGATAAAATGATAATAATTACACATACAAAGAAATACTCTTAAAGGATCGAACCGCCTTTATTAAGAGGTCTACTTACTTAGTAGCAATTCGTAATCTTTAAGATCCCGGTTTCAATTTTGACCTGCTCCGTTAGAGTCGCCCTCCCGCTCACCATGCTTCAAGACGCCCGCGCAATTCGCTACTATCAACGCATAACCGATGCCCTAGTCGAACAGTGGAATCGAGGCTATCGGAACCGAGACGAGCTGCGTCTGTTTGTAGATGGTTACCTAGCCGCCTTGCGCCACGCCGATGCCCTAGACCCCTACTTAGTGCATCGTTTGGAAGAAGATGTGATCCGCTTCATGAATGACACGTCCAACTTTGCGGTGCCTGAGTCTGAGCCGGACTATTATTAGGGGCGGCCATGAACTTGTAGGTATTTCTTGCTAAACGCTTGAATATAGACAATAGACAAAAACGGGTAGAAGCCATAACCGCGCTTCACCCGTTTTTAATTGGTGTATCTGGTTGCCGGTAGCCAGACAGACAGTGCTTAGGAAGCGATCGCCACTTCAACAACTTCCTGCAGCTTGCCGCTCTGATAAAGCTCAATCATGATGTCAGAGCCGCCTAAAAACTCACCATTGACATAAACCTGAGGAATAGTCGGCCAGTTAGAGTACTCTTTGATGCCCTGGCGAATCTCATAGTCTTCTAGGACATCAACTGTTTCGTAGGGAGCGCCTAGCATATTGAGAATCTGCACGACGTTGTTAGAAAAACCGCACTGAGGCATCAGCTTAGAGCCTTTCATGAAGACAACGATGGGATGCTGCTGCACGATGTTGTCAATTTTAGTTTTGAGTTCTGGAGTCATGGTATCTATCGGGGTATATCAAAGGCGAAACGGGCTTTTAACTGGCCGCTGTCCAGGCTTCAGGCGTATAGGTTTTCAGGGAAAGAGCATGGATTGCTTCAGAAGACATCGCCTGCTGTAGGGCACCGTAGACTAGCTGATGCTGCTGAATTAGGCTGCGACCCTCAAATGCGGTAGAAACAACGGTGACCTGATAGTGGTCGCCGCCGCCTGTCAGGTCTTGCACCTGTACCTGAGCGTCAGGTAGTCCTGTTTGAATCATTGATTCAACCTGATCGGGGCTGATCATGACTGCTCCTTCTCAACTAAAAAATACGTAAAAGCAAATAGCGTCGGCCTTCACCCGACTAGTTTAGCGAACTTGCTACCCGAATAGAGCATCCCTGACCGGATTACTCGCTGGCCTGATTTCTGGGGTAGGGGGCGTCTACAAAGCCAAGCTCAAAAAGCTGCTGGTAGGCTCGCTGGCCCAAATTACGGGTCGGCTGCTGGCTGCGGACAATCTCAACTAGCAGCGGTACCGCTAGTTCCGGTTGGTTCTGAGCTCTATGAACGAGCGCAAGCTGAAAAGTCGCTTCATCCCGCATTTGAGCAGTGGCCAGCGCCTTTTCCCGGTGACTGTCGCTAATGCGATTGTCAATGCCGGTAAACAGCTCGGACAAATCGCGGTAGAAGCCGGAAAGCTGACCCAGAAGCTGCCGTACTTCCTGCAGCTTAGAAATAGCGGTGCCGTAGTCTTGGACAGCGATCGCCGCTTCTGCTTCCTGCATTAGCCGCTCGCTGGACTCAATGCTGAGCAAAATGCTGGACTGGGGCAGCACTTCAGTCACTTGGGGGTTGCCTTCGGCGGGGTTAGCGGCATTATTTTGGGCTTGGGCCGGTAGCGCGATCGCCAAGGTGAGAACAGCCCAGAAACTCAGTTTATTGATCAACATGCGGGGGTAAAGCCTAATGGGGTTCGTCATTACGTAACCTTATGTTTCAGTGCAGCAAGACAGGTCTGCTCTTTAGATAAGCTGATGGTCAATCATCAGAAAACAGAAAGAGATTCTTGTCAATACCTCGTTGATCCCGGTTTAGTCAGAGGACATTAGTTCATTCAAACATGTTTGCTGAACGAATTGAACTTTATCTCCAATCGGTCGAGTGTAGCAGACCTGATGCAACCGGAGTCCTGCAGATCTCTGTAGACTCACGGATAAACTACTGAGTTCCCTAGAATACTTTGAGCAGACATGTCTAGGCAGGTTGATTTAGTCCTGCAGCGCGGTGGCGAGGAGCTGCTGCTAGTCAAGCTGGAGGATCGCTTCACGACCTCACCCATAGAAGCGGTTGAGCTAACTAGCCTACAGACTCAGCTTCAGCCCCAGTCCCTGCGCCCGGTTGCCTCTGGCCGTCTGCTGGAATGGCAGGTGCCCCCACGCCAGCTAGAGTCAGCCATGACTGCGGTGCGGCGATCGCCTGCTGTTGGGTTTGCTAGCCATGTCTATCGGCTGCTGGCCAGTCCTCAAACCCTGGTTTATCTGGCTCAGGAAATCACCGTTCAGTTTACGCCTGAGGCCAGCGTTGCGGCGATCGCGGCTACGGCCACTGCTTTTGGCCTGCAACAGCGGCAGGTCGTAGACGGCATTGCCAACACCTTTGTATTTGTTGTCACCCAGGCCGCTAGCGAAAATCCAGTGAAGATCGCTAACCGACTGGCCGAACAGTCTCAGGTTTTATTGGCTGAGCCCAATATCATCATCCCCACTGAACTGCTCTATCGACCTCAAGATCCGCTGTACGAGCGTCAGTGGCATCTGTTTCACAGCGGCAGCGGCCAGAGCTTAGCGGCCAACTCTCATATTTCAGCAGAGCAGGCTTGGGAGATCAGTCGGGGCAGCCGCTCAGTGGTGGTAGCGGTTTCAGATGATGGCTTTGACGTCGATCATCCCGATTTTCAGGGACAGGGCAAGCTGGTCGCGCCCCAGGATCTCAAGCAGCGGGATACGCTGCCCACGCCGACGACCGATAACGAGAATCACGGTACGGCTGTGGCCGGACTGGCGATCGCAGAAGAAAATGGTGTCGGCGTGGTGGGAGTCGCGCCGGACTGCGCCTTCATGCCGATTCAAACCACGGGTTTTCTCGACGACGAGTCGATTGAGCAACTGTTTAACTGGGCCGTTACCCAGGGAGCTGCCGTCATTTCCTCTAGCTGGTCGCCAGCGGCGGTTTACTTTCCCCTGTCACTGCGGCAGCGCAACGCTATTACCAAAGCGGCTACCCAGGGCCGCAACGGCAAGGGCTGCGTGGTGATTTTTTCGGCAGGCAATGCCAATCGACCTGTCAGCGGCAGTCTGAATGAAAAAGGCTGGCCTAAAAATGCGGTAAAAGGCATTACAACCTGGCTCAGCGGGTTTTCAGTACATCCAGACGTGATCTCAGTAGCCGCCTCTACTAGCCTCAACCGCAAAGCTGCCTACAGCAACTGGGGCCAGCATATTGCGATCGCCGCCCCCAGCAACAACGCACCACCCAGCATGGCCCTGCCGCGCTTGGGCACCATTTCTACCGGGCCGGAAATTCAGATCTCTCTGCCGGGTCGCGGGATGGTCACGAGCGATCGCAGCGATGCGGCAGGCTATTCTACCGACGCCTACACCAATAACTTTGGCGGTACCTCCAGCGCTTGCCCAGTGGTAGCGGGCGTGGCGGCGCTGGTGCTGTCGGTCAATCCCTATCTGAGCGCCTACGAGGTGCGCCGTATTCTGCAGGAAACGGCGGACAAAATTGTTGATACCGCCACTGATCCACAGCTGGGCCTCAAGTACGGCACTTATGACGACAAAGGCCACTCCTTCTGGTTTGGCTACGGCAAGGTCAATGCGGCCAGAGCTGTTCAGGAAGCTAAGCGCCGCCTACACTTGTCGCGCCGCCTGCAGCAAACCCTGCGGCAAAGCAATACGGTACCCCTGACTATTCCTGATGACCGGCATCAGGGAGTGACCAGCCAAATTGACATCCGCGATCGCGGTCTTGTGCAAGATATTCAGGTGCGTCTCAGCCTCAGCCATGAGTTTTTAGGCGATCTTAGCGTGACCCTGATTTCCCCAACCAGGACAGCCGTTTTGCTCCAGGGGCGCACTTTAGGTCGCCGCCGCCAGCTCAGCCAAACCTATACCCTAGCCACCACGCCTAGCCTGTCTCATCTGCTCTATCAGGCGGTCACCGGCCAGTGGCAGCTGCAAATTATCGATCACTCTCCCCTTAATACCGGCCAGCTCGATTTCTGGGAGCTGATTCTGGGCACAGCCCAGTCCTAAGCCAGAAAGAGATGAGGTTAAACAGTAGACACTAGCCGGAAAGCGGATTAACCCTTGGTGGATACTAGCCTACGAGCAAATCCTCTTCCGGATAGTGAATGGAAGAAGGGCTGGGATCGCCCAGCAGAGCTGCCATCGCCAGTAAGACACCGACGCGCCCTACATACATCGTGACGATGATAACCAGCTT
>JAAHIC010000479.1 GCA_010671965.1 Leptolyngbya sp. SIO4C5 | reverse complement strand
TTGTAGGCTTTGCCTGACTTAAACTTTTTGCCATTGATCATAGCGATGGGCGTTTTAAAGCCCGCTGCGAAGCCTTCCAGATTGCCTAAGTCTGGTGGAGCAGGAATGGGAATCTTACCCCCCTAGCTCCTTGGGATTGGCGGTGACAGTTCCGAGGATGACGAGCCTAGGACTTTCAGCACCAGAATGTTTGAGGTCTTCTAGCATCAGGTTACACAGCAGGAAGTGGCCCAAATGATTTGTGGCTACGCTCAGTTCATAACCTTCCTGGCTGCGGAGTGGCTCCTTTAGCAGGGGCAGATAAACAGCGGCATTGCAAACTAGGGCTTCTAAGGATTTCCCAGTTTCGCGGAAGGTTTTGACAAAGTTGCGCACGCTGTCTAGGGAAGCTAAGTCAATCTGCATCAGCGTGTAGCTTCCCTGAGGAATGCCGACTGACTGAGCCATTTGCTCGGCCTTTTCTAGGTTGCGGCAGGCCATCACTACATGCCACCCCTTATTTGCTAAGGCTTTGGCGGCATAGAGGCCAACCCCCGACGAGGCTCCTGTGATCACAACGGTGGGTTTTTGCTGTTCTTCCATGCGGCTGAGACTGCGTGCTGTTAACAGAATTGAGGGACTACATCCCTGACGGCGATCGCCAGGATTTGCAGTGTCCTAAGGCTAATAGAATATTGGGAAAAGTATCAAACGGCAATTTATTTTATTGGATGAAAATATATGTTTACGATCGCTTTTAGAAAGCGGGAAGCAGAAGCGTTTTAGCCTGCACTCAGCTCAATAGCTCTCGTCACCCCCTGCCACGCCGCTACTTTCTAGGCTGGCGCTGGCTGATGTACTGGCCGTGAATATTGACGCCGTAGGGAACAAAATAGGTCAACAGTGCCGAAGCCCAGCGTGCCCCTGTCATCCGATTGTGGATCAGCGCCGGGCCGTGGTTGATCAGCATCAGCATTGAACCGACAATAGCCGCCACCTTGACGGCATTGCGGCTCAGCGCCGGATTGACCAAAGCCGCAAAATAGCCCTTAATCTCGTTCACTA
Organism: Leptolyngbya sp. SIO4C5; assembly: GCA_010671965.1. Lineage (GTDB taxonomy): Bacteria > Cyanobacteriota > Cyanobacteriia > Phormidesmidales > Phormidesmidaceae > Sphaerothrix > Sphaerothrix gracilis. The sequence goes on along the minus strand of JAAHIC010000479.1, from coordinate 3,419 downwards.
CAGCCTCCTAGCCGCAATCTTGACCCCATTTTCCCGCCAGCGACCCAGCAATACCGTGAATGTCCACTTTACAGGACTTGCAAAACTCAAAATTGTTATTTGAAAGCTGCTCTTGGCGATCGCCAAGATTTTCTCAAAGCCTGCTAAAGTTCCGGTTTAAAATAGGCCCAATCCGTTAGCTGCTGCCTGAGTTTGTGAACGCCGATCTGACCCATTTGCAATCCCCTGATCCTGACGCCACCCACGTCTCCGATTGCTTCTTGGTCTGTGGGTTGGGCAGTTTGGGCCAGCACTGCGTGGCCAATCTGAAGACTTTTGGCGTCAGCGTCAGCGCTATTGATTTAGTCGCCGCCGAACATTGGGAAGTGGCCAATCTGCCGGATCTGCTTGAAAATCTGCTGCTGGGAGACTGCCGCTACGCCGACACCCTGAAGCAGGCCGGTGTCAGCCGCTGCCGAGCCGCCCTGCTGGTGACGGACAGTGAGCGAGTCAACATTGAGGCGGCCCTCACTGCCCGGGTACTCAATCCCTATATCCGGCTAGTTGTGCGATCAGATCAGCAAAATCTCAATCAGGTTTTGGCTCATCAGCTTGACAATTTTGTTGCCTTTGAGCCGACCCAGCTTTCCGCCTCGGCTTTTGCCCTAGCCGCTTTTGGGGATCATCTCAAAGGCTTTTTCCAGCTTGATGGCTATCGCTTCAAAGTAGTGAAGCAAAGAATTACGCCGCAGCATCGCTGGTGCGATCGCCGTCGCCTACACGAACTAGAGAACCGCAACCGTCGAGTTTTGCGCCACTTTGCCGCCAATGAGATGGGCCTTAGCCCTACTCAGATGAGCCGCACCACCAATCCGCTTAGCCCTTCAGCCCAGTTTTATACCTGGCTGCCCAATACGCCAGTACGGGCGGGGGATACCGTTGTCATTGTTGAAGCCGAACCAGAACGGCCCCAAGCCCTAGCGCGCTCTAAGTCAAGCCGACAGCTTCACAAAAAGCTTTGGCGCGGTCTGCGATCGCTGCGCAGTCGGCAAACGCTTTGGCAAAGTCTTATGCAGCTTTGGCAAGCTAACTACCGGCATCAAATGCGGCGGGTGGTCTTGCTCTGCAGCCTCACCATCGTTGTGCTCTGCAGCACCGGCACAGTTCTGCTCTGGCTCAACTACCCGGCCCTTTCCGTTTTGGATGCTTTTTACGCCACGATTGTGCTGCTGCTGGGGGGCTATGGCGATCTCTTCAGCGAGTTTGTGCCGACAATTTCCCTGCCCTGGTGGCTGCGGTTGTTTAGCCTGGGCCTAACTTTGGCGGGCACTGCCTTTATTGGCGTCCTCTACGCCCTGCTGACTGAAAAGCTGCTAACTCTGAAGTTTCAGTTCTTGGCCCGTCGTCCGCCCGTACCCCAGAAAGGGCACGTGATTGTGTTAGGGCTGGGGCGAGTGGGGCGGCGAGTAGTAGATCTGCTCCAGGAGCTAAATCAAAAAGTGGTGGGGGTGACGCGGCAGGACTTGGAAAACCACGTGCTGCCGCAGCTACCCATTATCACGGGTGACAAAGCAGACGCCCTGATTAAAGCCAATTTAGCCACGGCTAAAAGCCTGATTGCCGTCGGTGACGACGAGGTGCAGAACCTAGAAACCGGGCTGATGGCCTATCGCACCAACTCCCGGTGCCGTCTCATCATTCGCACCTACGACCAGCGCTTCACCGATAAAGTGGCCCAGCTCTTTCCCTATACCCAGGTGCTCTGCACCTCGGCGCTTTCAGCCGAAGCCTTTGCCGGAGCCGCCTTTGGTGAAAACGTCCTCAGCCTGTTTCCGCTGTACGGCCAGACAATTCTAGTGACGCAGTATCAGATCGAGGCCAACGACACGCTCCACAGCCAGCTCCTCGCCGAAATCGCCTATGGCTACGGGGTGGTGCCCATTCTCTATCAGCAGGCCACAGAGATCCAGCCCCGTCTAATGCCCTCTGAGGATATTCGCCTGCGGGCGGGCGATCGCCTGGTTGTCCTAGCCACGATTCGAGGACTGCGGCGGATTGAGCAGGGCCAGCTAGCGCGGCAGCAGTGGCATATCAAAGTCGAGAGCGCTCTCAACCGAGATGCCCGCTTCAACGGAGCCTCAGAAATTGCCTGTATTTCGGGCTGCGATCTCGGCCTAGCTCGCAGCTTTATGGAAGAGATCCCCGGCGTGTTTCCCCAGGCGCTGTATCGGCATCAGGCTTTGCGGATAGTGCGGGAACTGATGAAGCTGCAGGTGCAGGCCCGGATGCTGCCGCTGCAGGAGCAGGTACTGGGGCGCCAGACCTAAAACATAGCAGTCAACTCTGCTGCGGCTATTGAAGCAGAGTCTCTTAATAGAGCTTGTATCTTAAGGCGCAGGTTTGCAGGGCGATCGCTCTTTACACTAGGTAGCGATCGCCCCCAGTATACGCGTCTTGACCTATGAAAATTGCCGTTTTTAGCACCAAGCCTTACGATCGCCAGTTTTTTGAGCAGGCCAATCAGCAGCACGACCTAACCTTTTTTGAACCCCATTTAGACAGCACTACGGCTCCGCTGGCCCAAGACTTTGAAGGAGTCTGCGTCTTTGTTAACGACCAGCTCGATGCGGAAACGCTAAAACAGCTCCAAGAAAACGGGACGCGGCTGGTGGCGCTGCGCTGTGCTGGCTTCAACAACGTCGATCTCAAGGCAGCTGAAGCCTGTCAAATCACGATTGTGCGCGTACCGGCCTACTCTCCCTATGCGGTTGCCGAACACACGCTGGGGCTGATTCTGGCGCTCAATCGGCAGATTTACCGGGCCTATAACCGGGTGCGAGAAGGCAATTTCTCGCTGGGGGGGCTGACTGGCTTTGACCTGCACGAAAAGACGGTGGGTATTGTGGGTACGGGCAAAATTGGCGCGATCGTGGCCCAGCTCCTGGCTGGATTTGGCTGTCACCTGCTGGGGTATGACGTTGAACCCAATCCTGACTGTGAAGCCCTCGGCCTGAAATATGTTGAGCTAGATGACTTATTGGCTGCTGCTGATATTGTGACCCTGCACTGTCCGCTAGTGCCCCAAACCTATCACCTAATCGACCAGGACGCCCTCAGCAAAATGAAGTCTGGCGTCATGCTCATCAATACTAGCCGTGGCGGTCTAATCAACACTAGCGCCGTCATTACGGCTTTGAAAGAACGAAAACTGGGCTATCTCGGCCTTGATGTTTATGAGCAAGAAGGGGATCTCTTCTTTGAAGATCTATCCAATGAAGTAATTCAAGACGATACGTTTCAGCGATTGCTCACCTTCCCCAATGTTCTGATTACCGGACATCAAGCCTTCTTCACACGGGAAGCATTGACGAAAATCACCCAGACAACCCTAGAGAATATCACTGCTTTTGAAACAGGCAGTGTGCCCTTTGGCACACTGA
>JAAHIC010000478.1 GCA_010671965.1 Leptolyngbya sp. SIO4C5 | reverse complement strand
ACAGGTGAGGGCGATCGCCGCCAGGGCTGAAGGCAGCCGCACCGTCCACTCGCTGACCCCTCCTAGCTGAAAGGCGATCGCCATCAGCCAGTAGACCAGCGGCGGCTTGTCAAAGCGGGTTTCCCCATTGAAGTAGGGCGTCACCCAGTTGCCAGTCTCATACATTTGGCGAGAAGCTTCGGCAAATAGGGGTTCGGTTTCATCTACTAGGCCAACATTTCCTAACTTCCAAAGAAAGGCTATACCGCAGGCGATCGCCAGCCATAGCAGGGAAAAAGCAGCGGCGAAGCGCGGATTAGTGCGGAGCAGCTTGAGCAACGGGCGGCGGACAGATCGTTTCATGCTGTGAGAAAAGGAAACCCGCTCGATCGTATCAGGCGACGGTGCCTCGCTGAGCTTCTACAATGGGTGAATGGGTTTTTGTAAAAAGAAGAGTCGCCCGACCTATGCCGCTGCCAATTGTTGCTATCGTGGGACGCCCCAACGTGGGCAAGTCAACCCTAGTGAATCGCCTCACCGGCGAGCGGGAGGCGATTGTACACGATCAGCCCGGCGTCACCCGCGATCGCACCTATCGTCCTGCTTTCTGGGGCGATCGCGAGTTTATGGTCGTCGATACTGGGGGGCTAGTGTTTGACGATGACAGCGAGTTTTTGCCCCACATTCGCGAACAGGCGGCTATGGCCATGAGCGAGGCCAGCGCCGCTGTTATGGTCGTGGACGGACAGCAGGGGCCAACCGATGCCGACACTGAGATTGCTGACTGGCTGCGGCAGCAAAATGTGCCGGTGCTGCTGGCGGTTAACAAATGTGAGTCCCCAGAGCAGGGCCTGATCCAGGCCGCTCAGTTTTGGGAGCTGGGCATTGGTGAACCCTATCCGGTTTCAGGTATTCACGGCAATGGCACCGGCGAGCTGCTAGAGCAGCTAGTGGAATATCTGCCGCCGGTGATTGCAGACGAAACCGATGACGAAATTCGCGTGGCGATTATTGGCCGGCCCAATGTGGGTAAGTCCAGCCTGTTAAATGCCTTTGTCGGCAATACGCGATCGATTGTGAGTCCGGTCTCTGGCACCACCCGCGACGCCATTGATACCGTCGTGACCCGGGGAGAGCAAACCTACCGGCTGGTGGACACCGCTGGAATTCGCCGGAAGAAGCAGGTGGAATATGGCACCGAATTTTTCAGCGTCAACCGGGCCTTCAAGGCGATTCGCCGCTCTGATGTAGTGCTGCTGGTGATTGACGCCATTGACGGCGTGACGGAACAAGATCAAAAGCTGGCAGGCCGCATTGAAGAAGACGGTAGAGCCTGCATCATCGTGGTAAACAAGTGGGACGCGATTGAAAAAGACTCCCACACCATTTACGACCACAAGCGCGATATCAGCGCCAAGCTCTACTTTATGGACTGGGCCGAGGTAATTTTTACCAGCGCTCTCACCGGCCAGCGAGTGACCAAAATTTTGGATTTGGTGGATTTAGCCGTGGCCCAGCACCGCCGCCGCGTTACGACAGCCGTGGTAAATGAAGTTTTGGAAGAAGCAACCCGCTGGCACACGCCGCCTACCACGCGCCAAGGCCGACAGGGCCGGATTTACTATGGCACCCAGGTGACGGCCCAGCCGCCCTCTTTCACCCTGTTTGTCAATGATCCCAAGCTGATCACCGAGAACTATCGCCGCTATGTGGAGCGACAGTTTAGGGAAAATTTAGGCTTTGAAGGGACGCCTATTCGCCTGTTTTGGCGAGGCAAGAAAATGCGCGAGCTAGAGCGCGGCAGCGCTAACCGAGCAACTAAGGTCTAGGGCATGGATTTACTGCGATCGCTGCCTTTAGGACTCTACCTAGAGCAGCCGGTTACCTGGCTGCATCACCTCGATCCCCGAGTCAAAATGGTCTGGCTGATGAGCTTTTTAGCCGCGCCGATTTTGGCCAATGACCTGTGGCGCTGCATTTTGGTAGCTGTTCTCATAGTGCTCACCCTCAGCGCTCGCATCCCGCTGCGGGTTTGGCGACAGCAAATGGGCTGGCTGCTGCTGTTGGGGACGCTGGTGTTTTTGCTGACCATGATTACCCCCGATGGCTTGGCCATTGATCAGCAGCCCCGCTTGCCCACGCCCGCAACAATCGCAGAACTCGATTCTCCCCCAGAAACGTGGCCTACTTTTCCCCAGCCGACAGGCTACGACTATATTTTGTTTGAGCAGGGGCCAATTACCGTCAGCCAGCAGTCTTTTGCCCTAGCGATTCGGGTCAGTACGCTGCTATTCACGCTGATCTATGCCACCAATCTGTTTTTACTGACCACGGCCCCGGAAGAAATTACGGCGGCCCTAGAAGATCTGATTCAGCCCCTCAAATATATTGGTCTGCCAGTAACTGAAGTGGCCTTAACCGTGACGCTAGCGCTGCGCTTTATTCCCCTGGTATTAGAAGAGGTGCAAAACCTGGTTCGCTCGGTGCGGACACGGGCGATTAACTGGAAAAAGCTGGGGCTGCGGCGAGCGGTGCAGATTTGGCTGATGGTGGCAGAGCGGCTGCTGGAGAACTTACTGCTGCGGGCTGAGCAAATTGCCTCAGCGATGCAGGTGCGGGGATTTACTAGCCCTAACAAGCATCAGGTAGCTTGGCACCAACTGCGGCTGCGCTTTTGGGACTGGATCGCCTTTGCAGTTCTGCTTGGCTTTTGGTGGATGCGCCTATTTTGGGGTGGAGAAGCAATTTGACTGCACTGCCGCCTTGGCACTGGCGATCGCTGCCCCTGCTAAATCGAACTGGCTCAGATGTCTTTGCCGCCTTGTTTTGGCCTGCGGCCAGCTCAGCTACCGGATTGAGTCAGATAGCTACCCTGCTGGAAAGCCCCGCTGCTGCCAGTCCGCTCAGCCGCTATTCTCTCTGCGCCGGCTCGCCTCGCTGGGTTGAGGGTCAGCCTCAGGTGTGGACACCCTCGATCGGGCATATTCTGCCGCTGCTGCGATCGCGCCTAAGTCAGTCCCGCCAAAATCCCCACCCCGATCTGCCGGTAGATTTACCGTTTCAGGGGGGCTGGCTGGGCTGGCTGGGCTATGACCTAGCCTGGGAAATTGAGCAGCTGCCCTGGCTCAAACCGGACGAACTGCCGTTTCCGGTCGCCTTCTGGTATGAACCGGCTGAGTTTGCCGTCCTCGATCAGCAGCAGCAAACTTTGTGGCTAGCAGCGACTGAAAAAGAACGCTTGGCAACGCTAACCCTGCAGCTTGAAAACTACGATCCCCACGCGATCGCTACCCGTTCCCCGCTCAGCTCTGAGCCGCAAAAGCTCAGCCTAGAATCGACTCAGGCCCAGTATGAGGCCGCTGTACGTCAAGCCCAGCAGCATATTCAAGCCGGAGATATTTTTCAGGCCAATCTCTCGCTGCGGTTCTCCACTCAGATTTGCCAGCATCCCTGGCAGGTTTACCGTCAGCTCCAGGCGATCAACCCTTCCCCCTTCGCTAGCTACTGGCATACGCCTTGGGGAGCCGTTGTGAGCTGCTCGCCAGAGCGCTTAGTGCAGCTAGAAGGGCGTCAAGCTCAGACCCGCCCGATTGCGGGAACGCGATCGCGTGGCAGCAGTCCGCAGCAAGACCAGGAACGCGCCGCTGATCTGCTGAGCAATGAAAAAGAGATTGCTGAGCATATCATGCTGGTGGATCTGGAGCGCAACGATCTCGGTCGGGTTTGTCAGTGGGGATCGGTGACCGTAGACGAACTGTTGAGCATTGAGCGCTACAGCCACGTCATGCATTTAGTCAGCAACGTCACGGGCAGGCTTAGCCCCAACCAGGACGCTGTCTCCCTGGTTCAGGCACTCTTTCCGGGCGGCACCATCACGGGCTGTCCTAAAGTACGCTGCATGGAAATTATTGAGCAGCTAGAACCCGTGCGCCGCAGCCTGTTTTATGGCTCCTGCGGCTATTTAGACTGGCGGGGACATCTCGATCTCAATATTTTAATCCGGACGCTACTGCTGGCACCGCAGCCAGACTCACTCAGCTATCAGGTTTGGGGGCAGGTTGGCGCTGGTATTGTGGCCGATAGCGATCCTACCCGTGAATGGCTAGAGTCTTTGCAAAAGGCCAAGGCGCAGCTGCTTTCGCTGGGATCGCTAGAAACATTTCCTCTAAGATAGTTTTGAGCTGCTAGGAAAACCGGCCAGCCGCGTCAGGCAAGTCAAGGCATTTGCAGACACAAGACCTAAATTTTTGCCTTTACAAAAATAAAAGCGACTTTTTATGAGTTAATACTGCTAAATAGTAAAAATATTCTGTAAACGCTCATATCTGCAGCCTCAAAGCTCTAGGCTTGATAGTCTTTTGTGACCAGTTTGACATAAAGTATTGAGATGATTTGGCCTTTCTACAGTGACTGCGTCTGAATGAGCTCTGAAAACTACCTTAATCACCCCACCTTCGGTCTGCTCTTCAGAGTTTGCTTGGTAGACGGCTCGAAGGAGCTG
>JAAHIC010000477.1 GCA_010671965.1 Leptolyngbya sp. SIO4C5 | reverse complement strand
TCTGCGCCTCGGTTGTACCAAAAACCAATTAGCAGGTAGGAACACATGCCCACCAGTTCCCAAAACACGTAGACCTGAATTAGGTTAGGGCTGACTACCAGGCCCAACATGGAGGAACTAAACAGGCTGAGATAAGCATAAAAACGAACATAGCCGGGATCGTGTGCCATGTAGCCATCGGTGTAAACCATGACCAAAAAGGCCACAGTTGTGACGATGACCAGCATCAAGGAAGCCAGATGGTCAATGGTGTAACCCATCGATAGCTGAAAGTCCCCTGCTGAAGCCCACTCAAACATCTGAGTGTAGGGCGCATGGCCTTGAACCTGACTCCAAAAAAGAGCACAAGATAGCACCATTGCCGCTCCAGTCAGCGTCACAATAAACGCAGAGCTGACTTGCCGTAGCTGACTGGTAAGTTTGCTATAAGAAATGAGGCCAATGCCTAGAACCATCGCGCCCAAAAGGGGCAGTACTGGGACTAGCCAGGCATATTGATAAAGAGTTTCCATCGAATCCATTGCCTACTCCAAGTGTCTTCGCCGAGTTGGCAAAACCGCCTACATTGTTACACACCCGCAATACAATATTTCTCTGGCGTGAGACGTATTGAGAAATGTAACGAGGCGATTTTCAAAAATAGCCCGCTCTAGATGGCAATCCGGGCAACTATCCTTTTAACGGCTTAGCATGATCCCCATTTTGGGGGTTAGACCAATTCTAAGCAAAACTTTACATTTTTGCTCCGCTGACGGAAGTATTTAATTATTTACTAGCTTTGATTCTGAGCTTGGTAAAGATATGGATAAGCCTTCAGCTTTACAGGCTGAGCAATATCAAATTCAGCATAGACATAGCCATAATTCAGCAGCCTAGAGCTAAGATTCCGATGGTAGGCTATTGAGCTGAGCTAAAACCCATTTCTGCAAGTTTTGAGCTTGTTCATAGAAAGTCGTATCTCTTCTCACCTGGCTTAGATGATTCAACATGGCCTGTAGTTCACCCCGTGCTTTGCTGGGATTAGTTGAGCCTAGGTTCTGAGACAGGAAATCTTCTTGTTTTTGCTGGGCTAAGCTGAAAGCCTGAGCCGCGGATGCTTCAATTTGAATCCATTCTTCTACAATGCCTAAGCTGTCTTTGTATTCGACTAAAAGGCTTTGAGCTGCGGCATAGTCTGGATTATCGGACGGTATTTCTTCGAGCCGAGCGATCGCAGTTTTCCACAAACTAGCAATTTGACGCCAAGTGGCTTCAGAGTGGGGCAGATTTTGCCCCTTTTGCGCGGCTTTTCCGGCAAACCCTTTAGCAACTTGAATAAATCTGGTTGCGCGATCGCCACCTACGGTTAATCCTGTAGAGGCTTCATAGTCCCGCTCGTAGGCTGCTAGCTTGGTGCGAGCCGACTGATCTGCTAAAGTTTCTGCCGGAATTTCCCGCAGCAGATCCATTCCCAGTTGCCAGGCTGTCAGCGCCGCCGTTTCCGCCTGAAGCGTTTCCGCTGTTTGGTAGCTAGCCTTGGCTTCTTCAACAGCCTGCACGGCTTCCTCTAAAAGGGTTTGAGCATTGTTGAATTGAAAAACTTTGGCTTCCATACGGCCAATTGCTTTGCGGGCCGCAACAAACTCATCGTAGGTAAACTGCCAGGCACAGCTAAACAAAGTGCAGTATCGCTGGGGATAGTAGCCCAGAAACCAAACCGGCAGGCGATCAAGCTGCTCCTGAGCGGCAGCCACTTTTTCCGCGCCTAACTCAATATCCCGTGGACTGGTTGCTTGATTCACTAGCTGATCAGCTTGTTCCACTAAAGAAATGGCCTGCCGGTAGCTGTAATCCATTTGCATGAAGCTAGGCAGCAGCACGATAGGTGCTACGCGGGCAACGGGCCAGCGAATCATGGGATAAGGTAAATTCAGGATCCAGATGCTTCCGGCCAGCGCCGCTGTCCCTAGCAGTCCCCCGCCGACGCAGCCTAGCCTGTACCCAACACGGCTAGGAGGACGGTTAGCTTTTGCAGCCTGCTTCAATACCTTTTTGCTGAAGTCTGGAAAAATATCGCTGACGACTTCGCTCATTTCGGCCAGTGTCAGCGGTGCTCCCTCCTGAGTTCTAAACTTATCGAGTCGTCGTAAAACAATGTCTTGACGGACTTGCTCTAAAGGATTGTGGGTACACAGTCGTTTGACTTCGGCGGCTAAGATATCAAATGCGCGATCGCTCAGACGCGGCATAGTAAGTAATTAAAGTGGGGAAAGAATTTGAAGTGTCGTAGAGTATCTTCAACCTGACTAGCAGTGATTTCTTAAAAGTTACCGACTTCTTTTAGCCATCAGATAATATCGTCAAAGCCCTACAGGACAGATTATGCCCGTTTAGAGGCTGGCAGCGATCGCTTCAAGCGCTGGCTGCTGCGATCGCGCCTGATAGCGATCGCCATTGAAAGCGAGTTCAAAGCGCTGTAGCTTATCTGCCTCTAGCTGTAACACCTCTAATACGGGCAGTCCAGCCTGGACTTCACCTGTAGCCCGGATCATAGCTTCTGCCGAAAAACTAGATTCAATATAACCATACCAAACCTGCTTGAAGCCGCTCGATTCGTCAGCGGTATAAATCATGTGCAGACAGCCTGACTCATCGCAGAGCAAAGAAGGGTTAGCCGCGGCTGTCGTCTCAGACTTAACAATATAGATGGGGGCACGGTTGCCCACTGCGATCGCCTGAACGCTGGCCTGCTCCAAACTGACGGGCGTATCGGCTAAAAAGTTGGCTTCAACATGCTCAATTAGCTGAGAGGCCATCTGCGGATTGCGGGTGCGGAGCTGCCAGCTAGAGGCAGTTGCTTCTCCCAGCGAAAAGTTGGAAAGCAAGGCAAAACTAGCGGTGGCAATTCCAGCATAGATGAACTTGGCGTTCATATTATCTGTATTCTCCTCTGTGTCTTCAATTGCGGCGGGCAGTTAAAGATCAACAGAGCCACCTAAATAAAACAAATTGTGGCGTGAACTCATTGCGGTAGCGGACGTTTTAATCGGCCTTAGGTAGCACAGATCTTTAACTCGTGAGACAGGACTAGCCTTGATCTAAAGCTAGCCCTGTCCAGGGTTTCTAAACAGCGGCAGGTGATTTCCAAACACCGTCATCGTCACGCTCAAAGTCTGACTCAACCTGGTGCCACGCCTGAGACATTGCCTGAGCACTGTCTTGACTCTGCTCAAACTGACTGCGGTAGGTCTGAACAAAGGTCTGCTGAGCATCCTCTGAGAGATGGGCGCGGATTTCCGGTGAGAGATCGGCGGCTGACTGAATCTGCTCTGCATTCTCGCGGGGAATCTTCATGTCAGTGCAGGCTAAGATTTCTTCGCCGCCCGCCTTTTGTAGGAGAGATTCCACGCTGTCAGATTCCGCCTTGGGCACCTCAGCAACTAGCAAAAATTCGCCTGCCTTGAGCCGGGTTTCATAGATCGCCGCCTTTTCTTCCGGCATTCCTAAAGAAGCGAGGGCCGAAGCCAGGCTGCCGCCCGTTCCTCCTGCGATCGCACCCGTTACAGCTCCTAGCAGCGCAGCGCCCAAGGGGCCAGCCGCCACGACGGAGCCAACAAAGGGAATAAATAAAACCCCCACTCCGGTGAGCAGACTTAAAAATGAGCCAAAGAGTGAGCCAAAAATAGCTCCATTCTTAAGCCCGTCTAGAATCAATCCTTTGCGGGTAACAAAGCCAGAGATACGGCTTTCAGATTGAAAATTGCGACCCACAACTGAGATGTCATCTCTCGCAACGCCTTTGTCTAGCAGTTGCTGGACTGCTTCCTTGGCCTTGGCATCTGTCTCAAAAACGGCTGAGACGGGACATATTGAGTTGCCTGCTTGGTTCTGATCGGTTATGGTCTGACTTGCTGCAGCCATAAATAATGTAGTCTCCTATCTAAAAAATTGTTGAAAAAATGGGAAAAGTTACGAACAAAATGTTCGCAACTTAACTCAATAAGACTTTAGATGAGGGAAAACCTACATCACTCACTAGGCAGAGCCTAAACTACTGCTTGAGAGAGTTTTCCAACTTTGCGATCGCCGATTGAAAGGCCGTTCCCAAATCTGTCCAAGCTTGTTCAAATCCACGCTGCACGTCTTCCCAGGCAGCTTCGCTTGCCTGCTGCAGCTCCTCTAGCTTGACTTGGGCGGCATCTCGCTTCGCTAAAAGTTCTTCCGCCTGGCTGTTGTATTCAACAGCGGTTTCAGCTCTTGCTTTATCGGCTTTGGCCCGATATTCGGCAATCTGAGCGTTGATTTTGTCTAGCTCAGCCTTGACCTTATTTTGATAAGCCTGACGCGCTTCCATTGATGTTGTCATCGCTATTTCCCCCTGTAGAGTTTTGAAGTTAGGGCTTGCTGCTTTGCTGAATGCTCTGCCTCTGACAGATACAAATCACTAGAAATTCAAGCTAAAGTTCAAAGCAGTAGCTCCAGCCTAAATCTAACCAAAGACAGCAACCTTTTACA
>JAAHIC010000476.1 GCA_010671965.1 Leptolyngbya sp. SIO4C5 | reverse complement strand
TCTCTGCAATGATTGAAGTCATTGAATAATTGAAGAGAAAGCAACGACTGATTCAGCGTTGAGATTTGCCGTCTTTGCCGTAGGAGACGGTGCCGCGCGATCGACATCACTAAGTAGGCTGCTCAAGACGCTGGCTACGCTATCTTCATTACCTCGCACGGCTTCCCGCTCATTGTCAAAGACTGGAAAAACATCGGCGGAGCGATCTGCAATGCGCTTGAGGACCCGCAGCGTATCGCGTAGCTGAGTGTAGCTAGCAATCACCAGCACATTGAAGTAACCCGAAGGACCCGTCAGAGGTAGATTCCAGGCGTCAGAAGACCTGGGAATTTCAATGCTTTCGCCAGGACCTAGCTCGGCTTGAATTTCGGGGGCATTCCAATTACTAGGATGATAGACATACATATCGCCGTTGTCCTCAGTACCAATGACAGCGACATAGAGGGACTCAGATTCTTGATTGGTGATAGCCAAAGAGAGGTTTTCGCCTGCGGTTAGTCGCGGAATGATAGGTGCTGGAGTACTGCGAGTTGTACCGCTGGAGATCACGGCTATACCCCCTCTTTCAACAGTACCGATTTCCATATCGATGTTGAGTCCTGTGGCATTAGTGTTTATCATGCTTTGCAGTGCTTGCCGCGCTAGCAGTAGCCTGAAGCGGGGGAACAAACGGGCAATCGCCTCACCTGAACTTTCAAACCCAGCGCCAAAGGTATTGGTCAGCGGTTCTAGATTTTCTTTAAATAAACCCAAGCTGCCGGACTCTATCTCAATAATATCCGAGCGATTGTCAATTCCTAAGTTCTCAAGCTGCGATTGCATACTCGCATTGAAGCGTCCAATCAACACATCGGCAGGATTGCCGGGAATGATGACAGGCGTCACACGCTCGATGCGCGCTAACTGTTGCCGGACTGCATCTAAATCGTTGCCGAGAGATTCGTGAAGCCCGACCTGCAAGGAAAAGTTCGTGGGAATCCCGCGAATTTCTTCTCGCAGTATAGTGCCAAGACCGACGCTGGCTGGTCCATCAATGACGCTGCCCTGATTATCGACAAACTTAGCCTGAGCTTTGAGACCAGAAAGGCCACCTTGTTGCTGGAGTCGGGCTATGACTTGTCCACCTACATCAATTGCTTCGTAGATTGAGTCTTCTGCTCTTAAGGCCTCGGGAGTAATGCCCCCAAGCCAAAGTTCTACAGTACGGGCGTCGATAACTGCCCGCACCACCGCATCAGCAGCCGGAGTTTTAGCAGGAATCAGATAAGGTGGCCGCTGCTCAAACGTTTTACCCGGTTGAATGAAGTAGAGCGGATCTTGAGGATCATCTTCATCTATCGCGCGAGTAATGCGCGCTAGATCGACAAACATACTCTCTAAGGGCTGAGCTTCGCTGACTTGCCATAAGTAGCGAGTTAACAGGTAAGTGAAAATGCCTGACTGAAAGCCTTTGTGCTGCTTTTCGGCGGCAAGTTGATTGGCGCGGGCGGCTCCAAGCGCAACGCCTCTGGCAATCCCTGCCTCACGGGCCAGTTTAAATGCATCATCGTCGGTTAATCTCTGGTCGGTGCGTAGCTGTTGTTGCAGTTCAAGCTCTGCCTCACTTGGTCCTCGGTCTAATCCAGAATCACGATTAATAGCTCGGTAGATAAGATTGCCGCGAACACCACCGCCGGAGTGACAACAGTCAAGTACGGTGGTGACGTTGTCGGTCTTGAGTGACTTAGTAAGCAAGAACAGTGTACTGCCCATGATGTCATTAACGGTATTCTGGTTGCCCGTGGTCTGAGCATCTATGGGGACTAAAGTACCGTCTAATCCTTCAAAATCTCTGTAGCCAGGGATATCTGAGTAAGCCTCGCTACTGGAGTAATCAATGGGACAAGGGTCTTTGATGTAGGAACCATGCCCCGAGTAGTGAAATAGCACCACGTCGTCTGGCCCCGCCTGACCCAGGTGAGTTTGAAACCGACTCACGATCGTTTCGCGTGTCGGGAGAGCCACAACTTCCTTGGCTTCTAAATTCAAGCCTGGGGCCGAGAGTTCATCAACGATGATCAAGATGTCTTGCGGATTGAAGCCATAGCGGTGGACAAGCAATTCGTATTGGAGGCGCACATCGTTAACACAGCCTTGCAGTGGACGCTCTGGATAGTTATTAATCCCAATCAGCAGCGCTAGCTTGCGAGCGGTAGGTTGAGCTAAGGCTGTATGAATGCGATCGCCCCGCCGCATAAACTCTAGCTGATTGAGGGCGCTCACTCCGAGACTAGCTCCGGCAAGTTGCAAAAAGTGACGACGACGTAAACGAGACATGATGAATCCGGCTCCTTTTTTTCGCGAGCAAACCATTATTGCAGGTCTAAAAGTCACTATTTCTGACCTTGCAAAGCTTATTCACTCTCGCCAATGAGCGTAAAGGCGGCCCAATCTTTGGGATCAGGATGGTTTTCCATTGTCGTCAACATAGCTCGCCGCAAAGCTTGAGCGGTCCCTTGTCCAATAGCAAGTTGTTCGTAGAAAGTGGTCATCAGCGCAGCCGTGGGCATATCGGGAACAGCCCAGAGCGACACCACTACGCGAGGTACTCCCGCTACCAGCAGCGATCGCGATAGCCCAACCATACCATCTCCGGTAATGCTGCCCTGCCCAGTATCGCAGGCACTCAGCACGACTAGGTCTGCCACTAAGATCTCTTGAGCGAGTTCCGCAGCGGTTAGCAGACCGTCGTGTTGAGTATCAGGAGTGAGAGCAATCGCACCGGGAATTTCTGCCGCAGGATCTCCATAATCCAGCAATCCGTGGGTTGCCAGATGAATCAAACGAGCGTTAGATAGGCGATCGCGTACAGTGGCCTCCGTAGCATCAGATCCTAATAGTGGTGTGGTATTCAGCTGGGAAGCAATCGCGATTGCTTCCTGTTCTGTTCCTGGCAGAGACGACAAAGATATCTCGGCTAAAGTCGGCATGATGGGATTACCGACAACCACCGCTTCATCTGCAGCAAGAGCGCTCAGGCTGAAGTCAGCGGTGCGATTTGCTGTCTCCGGTCGGATGAGTTGTAGTGATTGAATTGACGGAACGGTTAAAATCGTGTGTCGTTCAATCAGGTATTGCCCTGCCTCATTCTGTAACGCGGCAAACGGTACCAGAAACAAGCTTTCTTGAGGAACAAAGACGACGGGAGAATCAGGATTATCCGGTAGCTGATCGGCAATAGGCTCAATTAGCAAACGGTGTAGTTGCTGTAGCTGAGCATCCAAGTCTACTGAGAGTTGTGGATCTTTAGAAGTGGGAACAGCTCCCGCTCGTCCTCGTGCACCAATTGCTTCCCGAGTTTGTAAGATTGTTGCAGCTAGATCGCTCTCATCTAGAGAAACTGATTCAAACATCACAGTGCCATTGGGAGAGATGACCCAGATATAAAGTTCCGTTGCCGTATTCAGCCAGCTATTATCGACCCGATTAGGGATAAAAATTTCCTGACTGGACGGCATCAAGCTGTATTCCACCAACGTGACGTTTTTCTCACGGGCGATAGCTTGTAGCTGATCCAAAGAGACTGACGGAGTCTGCTCGAGCGCGTTATCTGATCCGATCAACTGTTGAGCTAGAGCTTGGGCACGTCCCTGTTCTGCAACGACTAGCGCCTCCTCAAAGCGTCTTTGAGCGACCAACGTCTTTTGCCAATTGCGATAGGTCACCAACTGCGTATCAAAGAACGAGATTGCCTGCAAAGGATCGGCTACTTGTGTTCGAGCTGCTTGCCAATGGCCGCTCGCAGCCGCTAAAGCCTCTTCTGCCGCTGCCCAGTTTTCTGATAGAAGATATAGATTACCAAGATTGGTGAGGCTAATAGCCAATCCCAAATTGCTGTTCGCGGCCCGTTCTTGTTCAACTCTAGCCATTAACAATGGCAAAGCTGCTTCCCAGTTGCCAGCCGCTGCATAGGCGTCACCTAGATTTCCTTGTAAGTATGAAACTGACCATGACGGACCGGCCTGTTTAGCAGCAACCAGACCTTCTTGAAACGTCGCGATCGCTCCGGCAATGTCTCGCTGTCCCAGCTGTGCTTCGCCCATAAGAGATAGAGCCGCTGCTTCTTCAGACACCAACCCATTTGATCGAGCTAGGGCCATAATATCTTGAGCAATTGCAATGGCAGCAGTAGCATTCCCCTGCAGTAGATAAGCACCGCCTAACGCCTGTAAGACTGAGAAATCTGTTTCAAAGCTGGCAGAAATAGACTTTAATTCATCGGCGATTGCGATAACCTGCGGCGCGTTATTGAGAATTGACTCTAACGTTAGCAAGAGCCGTAAGCCTCTTTCTAGATAGCTACCACTGGGTACAGCTGGTGTACTGGCAGGTAATGAGCGAGCTTGGTCAACTCCCTGACTGAGCCAACGACGTGCTTCTGTCCAATGCTCCAACCAAAGGTGACTCGACCCGATGTTGAGATAGAGATCGGATTTGGCGACGATCAGCAACTTCCC
>JAAHIC010000475.1 GCA_010671965.1 Leptolyngbya sp. SIO4C5 | reverse complement strand
TCCACAATCCCCGCTCCACGGTGGGAACGGTGACTGAAATTTACGACTATTTGCGGCTGCTGTTTGGCCGGGCTGGGGAGCCGCACTGTCCGGTCTGCGATCGCTCGATTACGCCTCAGACTATCGACCAGATGATCGATCAGGTGATGGCATTGCCCGATCGCACCCGCTTTCAGATTTTGGCGCCGGTGGTTCGCGGCAAGAAGGGAACCCATAAAAAGCTGCTGTCAGCTCTAGCTTCTGAAGGCTTTGTGCGGGTTCGGATCAATGGCGAAGTGCGCGATCTCAGCGACAACATCGAACTCGATAAGAACTACAAACACGATATTGAAGTCGTTGTCGATCGCTTGGTGAAAAAGGACAGCCTGCAAGAGCGCTTAGCAGATTCGTTAGCCACCTGCCTGCGTCGCTCTGAAGGCATCGCTATTGTCGAGATTGTTGATAGCGCGGCCCAGGCGGAGGGAGAAAAAGTTGTTTCCCTAGCGGACAGATTGCCCTCAGATAGGAATGACAGGCCGATAGCGGCTGAGGTAGGGGCCAGCTACGGGACACCCCGCGAACTGGTTTTTTCCGAGAACTTTGCCTGCCCTGAACATGGGGCTGTAATGGAAGAACTGTCGCCTCGGCTATTTTCTTTCAACTCGCCCTACGGCGCTTGCCCCCACTGTCACGGCTTAGGCAGCTTGCGGACATTTTCTGCCGAGCTGGCAGTGCCCGATCCGACGCTGCCTGTCTATGCGGCGATCGCCCCCTGGTCAGAAAAAGACAACACCTATTATTTCTCCCTGCTTTATAGCGTCGGGCAGGCTTTCGGTTTTGAGCTGCAGACAGCTTGGGAGCAGCTAACTTCGGAGCAGCAGCACGTTATCCTGCACGGCTCTGACGAAAAAATCTATATTGAAACCGACTCCCGCTACCGAGAACAACGTGGCTATCACCGCCGCTATGAAGGGGTACTCCCGATGCTGGAGCGGCAGTATCGCGAGACCAATTCAGAAACCTACAAGCAAAAGCTAGAAAAGTATCTGGTCAATCAAACCTGCGAGGTCTGTCAGGGAACGCGCCTGAAGCCGGAGTCGCTGGGGGTTCGCATTGGCCCCCACAATATTCATGCCCTCACCAGCGTCTCGATTCGAGACTGTCTAGCTCGAATTAAGGCTCTAGTCGGGGACGGCAATGCCCCGCTGCTCTCCTCCCGCCAGATGCAGATTGGCGATCTGGTGCTAAAAGAAATTCGGGCTAGACTACAGTTTTTGCTAGATGTAGGACTAGACTATCTCACCCTCGATCGCACCGCCATGACTCTATCCGGGGGGGAGGCTCAGCGCATTCGCCTCGCCACTCAAATTGGCTCTGGCCTGACTGGGGTTCTCTACGTGCTGGACGAGCCGAGTATTGGCCTTCACCAGCGCGACAACGATCGGCTGCTGCAGACTCTGCACAAGCTGCGCAATCTAGGCAATACCCTCATCGTCGTGGAGCATGACGAGGACACTATCCGCGCCGCTGACTATTTAGTCGATATCGGCCCCGGCGCTGGCATTCACGGTGGCAGCATTGTGGCCCAGGGTGACTTGCAGGCTTTGCTTGCAGCCGAAGAGTCTTTGACCGGCGCTTATCTTGCGGGGCGACGCAAAATTGCCACTCCCACAGAGCGCCGTCAGGGTAACGGGCGCAAACTACAGATTCAAAAAGCCTATCGCAATAATCTTAAAGACCTCAGCGTTGATATTCCGCTGGGTATGTTGGTTTGCATTACGGGCGTGTCGGGGTCTGGTAAATCTACCCTGGTTAACGAGCTGCTGCATCCGGCGCTGCAGCATCACTTTGGTCGTAAGATTCCCTATCCTAAAGAACTCTCAGACATTAAGGGATTAAAAGCGCTGGACAAGGCGATCGTGATTGATCAGTCCCCCATTGGCCGCACGCCGCGATCGAATCCGGCGACCTACACCGGCGTATTTGACGTGATTCGGGAGCTATTTTCCGAGACAATCGAGGCCAAGGCGCGGGGCTACAAGCCGGGGCAGTTTTCTTTTAACGTCAAGGGCGGGCGCTGTGAAGCCTGCAGCGGTCAGGGCGTTAACGTAATTGAAATGAATTTTTTGCCGGATGTCTACGTGCAGTGCGAAGTCTGCAAGGGGGCACGCTATAACCGGGAAACGCTGCAGGTGAAATACAAGGACAAAACAATCGCTCAGGTCCTAGATATGACCGCTGAAGAAGCGGCTGACTTTTTTCAAAACATTCCCAAAGCGGCGAGTCGGTTGCAGACGATGGTGGATGTCGGGCTGGGCTATGTGCGTTTGGGGCAGACAGCCCCTACCCTCTCAGGCGGAGAAGCCCAGCGGATGAAGCTAGCCTCTGAGCTGGCCCGGCGCTCAACCGGAAAAACCCTGTATCTAATTGACGAACCCACCACTGGCCTGTCCTTCTACGACGTGCATAAGCTGCTGGACGTCGTGCAGCGGCTGGTGGATAAGGGCAATTCCGTCATTATGATCGAACACAATCTAGACGTGATTCGCTCCGCCGACTGGATTATTGACCTAGGCCCGGAAGGGGGCGATCGCGGTGGCGAAGTGATTGCTGAAGGCACTCCAGAGGCGATCGCGGCTCATTCCCAGTCCTACACGGGATACTACCTGAAGCAGATTTTGCAGCAGCATCCGCCAGAAACGCTCGAAGAGGCTACATCTGCCTAAGTTGCTCAGTCACAGCTACCTCAGATCGAATGATGGCGCTCTACAATCGGCCATATCACTACCTATCTATAGCGTTATATGGCCAGCGCCAGCTTAGCGGTTTTGAGCGCTTGTAGTCAGGATGTGAACAGCCGCAACGTGGAATTATAAAAATTTTTGAGAGATCAAAGTCACAGCAGATATGCTCAGTTGAGAAACAATATTTTTGACTGCTCATCAGCGGGGCCTTCAGTACTAACGGATTGATCTATGAATATTTTGCTCTTAGGTCTAGGTGGTTTGTTCTCGTCTGGCTCATTTATTCCGCACGGGCACTGCTATCTTTGGCAACCTGGGTTAGTGTGGCTGCACGTTGTCTCGGATGCTTTAATTGCGATCGCCTATTTTTCTATTCCGCTGATGCTAATTGCTTTTGTGCGACGGCGGCAGGATTTACCTTTTTCCTGGATATTCGTGCTGTTTAGCCTTTTTATTGTTTCCTGTGGTACGACTCACCTCTTCTCCATTTGGACGCTTTGGCATCCTACCTACTGGCTTTCTGGGGTCGCCAAGGCTATCACCGCTGGCGTCTCAACCCTGACGGCTGTGTCAATGGTGCCGCTGGTGCCAGTTGCCCTGTCGATCCCCAGCCCCAAACAGCTCAAAACAACGAATCGGGCCTTGCAGGTAGAGATCGCCGAGCGCAAACGGGCAGAAAACACGATTCAAGCGCTCAATACCGACCTAGAGCGACGAGTTGAGCTACGCACAGCCGAGCTACAGCGAGCCAATCAGCGGCTAGAAGAAGAAGCCACCGAACGGCGGCAGGTAGAACAAGCCCTACAGTTGCGCGCCGATGAATTGTTACAGCTCAACCAAAAGCTGCTGCGCACAACCAAGCTGCTTAAGCACCGCAACAAGGAGTTAGATCAGTTTGCCTATGTGGTTTCTCATGATTTGAAAGCACCTTTACGGGCGATCGCCAATCTGTCTGAATGGATTACCGAAGACCTTGGTACTGCGATTTCTCCAGAGACGCAAACACAAATCAGCCTGCTGCAGAACCGCGTCCAGCGAATGCAGGGTCTAATCGACGGCCTGCTGCAATATTCGCGGGCAGGGCGGGCTGAAATGGCCGCTGAAACCGTTGATTCCGGGCAGCTTTTGGCAAAAGTAATCGACTCGCTAGCGCCGCCGCCTGAGTTTGTCATTTCAGTCGATGCGCATATGCCCACCCTTTTTACCCAACCCGTACTATTGCAGCAGGTTTTCTCCAACCTGATCAGCAACAGCATCAAGCATCACCATCGCCCCAACGGCTACATTCAAATCCAGGTTCAACCGCAGACAGAATTTTATGAATTTATTGTGGCTGACGATGGCCCTGGCATCGCGTTAGACAATCACGACAAGGTGTTCGGCATCTTTAAAAGCTTCAATCAAAAGCTGGATAAAACAGAAAGCACCGGCATTGGCTTATCAATTGTCAAAAAGATTATTGAAGCGGAGGGGGGACAAATTTGGTTGGAATCAGAGCTAGGGCAGGGAACCGCCTTTCACTTCACCTGGCCCCTAAAACCTCAGTCTGATGAGGTGAAGTCCTCGCCAGAATTTGCGGACAGTAGTGGGTAGTTGGCTGGCGCTAAGTCAGCAATTCTTAGTTTAAGGCGTGTGAGGGCTTGAAATTCCCGTTTAGCCCGTTTGAAGAGGCTTTTGATAATTTCTCACGAGCTGTCAAAGTACCAGCCGCTATAGACTCGTTCCATGCTCAGAACTGCTGGATCAAACGAGGGTTTTAGATCTCTAGCCCGGTAA
>JAAHIC010000474.1 GCA_010671965.1 Leptolyngbya sp. SIO4C5 | reverse complement strand
TGCTTGCTGGTAGTAATTGATAGCCTTTGTCTCTTGTTGTAAGGCATCGTGTATCATCCCTAAGGTTCTCAATGAATTTGCTTCACCCTGACGATCCTCAAGCTCTCTTTTGATGTCGAGAGAATAGAGATGATAGTCAATAGCTGACTGATAATCAGCTACGGCATAGAAAATGAGACCTAAGTTACCTGCTGCATAAGCTTCGCCCTGTCGATCGCCGATTTCTTGATAGATCGCTAGGGCACGACTGTTGTACTCAGTTGCTTTCGTGTAAGCAGCGGCAGCCTGCTCAAATTGTTCTGCATTTCGATAGCTTTGTCCTAAAGATTGATAGCGTAAGCCTAAGTTATTGCAGGCGGAAGCTTCACTAACGTAATCTGCGATCAAAACTGCAATGTCCAATGCTTGTTCATGATATACAATCGCTTTTTGAAGCTGTCCCAAAGAATTGTGTAAATTGCCTAAGTTATTAAGAATATTCGCTTGAATTCGCTGTAAATCATGCTCCTTTACAATAGTCAGCGCAGTCTGATAAGAGTTAACTGCTGCTTGATAAGCTCCCTGACGGTACTGAGTAATACCTAAAAAATTAAGCGTGTTCGCTTGACCTTGAAAGTTATCAATTTCTTGATATGCCTCTAAAGCATTTCTGTAATAAAAAGTAGCCCGAGTATACTCATTAAGAAAGTGATAGCTAGCGCCTGTATTTATCCAGATGTTTGCTGTTATCCTAGAGGCTAGGTCTGGCTGACTTTGCAAGCTTTCGCTCGCTTGAAAAGTTATAAAAGCCTGATCATAGTAAGCGATCGCGCGACGATATTCTTGCTCTGCTAACGATGCCAATCCCAGCCCGAACAGAGATGCAATTTGCCCTTTATCTCTTTCTTCCTGTTCTTCTTCCCAAACCTGATCTTCCTGTAATGTGTTGAGGGCTTGCTCGTGGTATTGAATAGCTTCTGGGTAAAGTCCTAGTGCATTATAAAGCCTGCCTAGGTAGACTAAGTTTTGGGCCGCGGATTGTCGATCTTGAAAGTTACTGAAAATTTCTAAAAACGCTTCTGAATGCTGTTTATAGAAATGCCGTAGCTCTTCATTTTGATATAAACTACCGGAGGTGTCTAAAGCAGCGGCATTTATCTCAAGGCGATAAACAGTATGTAAATTTCTCAAAGAAGCAGCTTCACCTTGGTGATCGCCGAGGTCTTGATAAATTTGCAAGACTCGATGCAAAATTGCAATAGCTTCATCGATTTGACTGTTTTGCAAAGCTTGAAGTCCCATGTTGAATAAGCGATCGGCTTCTGCTCTGCGGCGATCTGTCTGAGCAACGGGTTGTGAGGCGATTGTAATGATCTGTTGTCTTGAAGGGCTGTAGGCTGCGAAAGCAATACTTGGTAGCGCTAGCGTTAGGACTGCACAGCTAGTCAGCCAGCCCAATAGCCATGTCCGCTTTTGCATCCCATTACCTTGCAAACTGCTCCACTACTTTAATATCTCTGTAGCGGCTGACTTATTCAAAAAGACGACAGAAAAGATACTTTAACAAAGCTAGGCTGACGCGCCCACCTTACAAAAATTTTTACAGCCAGTTCCCCACCAGCACAAACGGTGCCCAGAAGTAGGGATGCTGATAGTTTTCATCCTGTAGCAAAGCAAGCTGAGCCTGCCGCAGGACTTCAGCCTTAGTCTGGGATGTTCTGGCTAACTGGTTGTAGAGATTTTCTATCAGCAAAGAGGTGCCGACATCATCCACTAGCCAAAGAGTCGCTAAGGTACTCCGGCTCCGGATTGCACGACAATGCCTGCTAGTCCCATTGCCGCCACTGATGGCCCCGTCTACCGCAGTACTCCCCCAGACGCCGAACTCGCGACCCTGGTCAACGACTCCTGTGCCACCGTCGTCGCAGAAGGTGCTGGAACCGACTTGCAGCAGCTCAAAGACTTGCATCAGATTCTAATTGACCCCATCGCTGATCTGCTGCCCAACGACCCCGAAGCCAAAGTTGCCTTCATTCCCCAAGGCAATCTCTTTCTAGTGCCCTTTGCGGCCCTGCAAGACGAAAATGGTACCCACCTGGTTGAGAAACACACCATCCTCACCGCTCCCTCGATTCAGGTGTTTGGCCTTGCCAACAATCTAGCAAACGAGCAAGGCTCCGCCTCCTTACCCAACACCAATCCCCTCGTGGTCGGCAACCCAGTCATGCCGACGGTATGAGCACCGACCGCCAGCGGCGAGTTTGCTAACATCCAATTGTCCGACCTCCCTGGTGCCGAACGGGAAGCAGCCGCCATTGGCGACTTCCTCCAGCGTCCTGCTCTGATCGGCGATCAGGCCACTGAGGCCCGCATCAAGCAGTTGCTGCCCGACGTCTCCCTGATTCACCTTGCCAGCCACGGCCTGCTGGAATATGGCATTCCCGAATCGTCTGGGGTGCTGGCTCTTCCCGGTGCCGTCGCCCTCACACCTGGAGATGGTGAAGATGGGCTGCTCACCTCCGCCGAAATTCTGAACCTAGACTTGCAGGCCGACCTGGCGATTCTCAGCTCCTGCGATACGGGGCGAGGCCGCATCACGGGGGATGGCGTGGTGGGGCTATCCCGCGCGTTGATTACGGCTGGAGTGCCCAGCGTAGTGGTGTCGCTGTGGGCGGTGCCCGATGCCCTCACCGCCGAACTGATGACCGAGTTCTACAACCAACTCGCCCAGGGACAGGATAAAGCCCAGGCGTTGCGGCAGGCCATGCTGATCACCATGCAGCAGCATCCCGAACCCCGCAACTGGGCAGCATTTACGCTGCTTGGGGCGGCGGAGTAAGCTGTTGGGTGAATAAGTTCCCTGCGACTAGAACTGTCTTGAGGTGTATTAAGTTCAAGCATAAAATCTGTGAAATTTTCTGCCGGGGCATCTTCGTAGAAACGGTTTCAGAGGAAGTTACTGCGGTTGGTTCTGGCGCGATCGCGGTATTCTCTACCCTCGTTGAAATCGTTGAGTAGTCCAGCAAGGCGATCGCGCTCCTACGTTAGAGCAATTGATCATTGCCGTGAAGCAACGACCACCACAGGAACGGAGGATGTCAGTGATAAAAGCTAGCCTGGCTGAAGTCAACGCAGTGCGGCGGCAAACCTGGTGAGTAGAATCGGTGTATGGAGGTGAGGGTTGTGTTAGAAATACTTCAAAAAAATCGCTCGCAAATTTTAGCGATCGCGGCGAAGCATGGAGCTTTTAATGTGCGAGTGTTTGGCTCGGTTGCTCGGAGGGAGGATACGCCAGACAGTGACATTGACTTTTTAATCGACTATGACCCGGAAAAAGTAACGCCTTGGTTTCCCGGTGGGTTGCTCATGGACTGGCAGGATTTACTCGGTTGCAAGGTGGATATTCTCACCGAGCGGGGCATCAGCCCCCTGATTCGGGAGCGGGTGCTGACGGAAGCCAAGCCCCTATGACTTTCCAGGAAGACCGGGTTTACCTGGAGCATGTTTTAACCTGCACGGCCCTGATTCAAGCCTATACAAGCGACGGCAAAGCCGCGTTTATGGCCAGCGCTTTAGTGCAGGATGCGGTTTTGCGACGGTTGCAGACGATGGCGGAATCAACCCAACGGTTATCGGACGAAGTGAAAGCCCAAGCACCAGAGATCGATTGGCGCGCCCTTTCAGGGTTTCGCAATGTCTTGGTGCATGACTATCTGGGCGGCATTGACCTGGATCGCGTTTGGGATGCGGTGGAATTTTATGTGCCTGGGTTAGAAGCCGCAGTGCAGAAGCTAATCAAGACGATTGAATAAGCTGGCACCCCTTGGCAATAGGTACATAAAGAAAACATCTGGAGGCAGAAAATGGGGATGGAGGTGCGGGCAACACAGGCAAGTGGAATTTTGGCCGCGATGCTGGTCGTCATGGGTGCAGAATTACCCGTAGCTGCAAAACCCTCCCAACCTGCCATTCTCATCGCCCAAAATCAATCAGGCTCAACAACGATTACAGGTCAATCAGACGCTATCAGTGATACGCGGCAAAGCGAAGACAACATTCCAACTCTTACGCCTCCGGAATGCCCTGTATCACTGCCACCATTTCTTTCACCTCCACCTCACTCTGAACCTGTGCCACCCCACCCTTTCTTTCAGGAGCAGGGAAATTTAGATGCCGATAGTACGCAATTGGCCTATGCAGACATCCAAAATATCCCAGTACGCCATGATCAACTTCAACTGTATATACAAAGGCTGTTTGATAGTGCTGAAATTGGAGGAGGCCATATTGCTCTTCACCTTTATGAGGGCACTGCTCAAGAATCCATTACATTCACCATATATAGTGACGGGAATTCTGAACCGTTAATCATACTAATTAGCCCAGCTGGAGAAGCAGGGCTATTTCATTCTAAAAACGCGCTTTAGC
The DNA here is from genome assembly GCA_010671965.1 of Leptolyngbya sp. SIO4C5. GTDB lineage: Bacteria > Cyanobacteriota > Cyanobacteriia > Phormidesmidales > Phormidesmidaceae > Sphaerothrix > Sphaerothrix gracilis. The sequence continues at coordinate 93 of JAAHIC010000474.1, read as the reverse complement.
GTGTCTAGGCCATATTTGCAGTATCGTTGCGCCTGAGCCATATTGTTGAAGTCATTCGAACGATACAGATTCAGGGCAAAGTTACGGGCAACG
>JAAHIC010000473.1 GCA_010671965.1 Leptolyngbya sp. SIO4C5 | reverse complement strand
GAGACCATCCAACTCGATCGCCTCAATCACTTTTTGCCGGAAGTCTTCGCTGTAGGGTCGAGCCATTGTCAAGTAACCGTATCAACTTATTCCAGTCTACGTCCTAACCTGATTGACTACAGCTATATCAGCGGTGACATTATTGCTTTTCAAAGCTTTATGCCGGTTGAGCCAGCCGAGTCCAATAACTTCTTGGATGTTCAACCTCAAGGTATCTATGCTGAGGTTTCAGGTGATTTGCAGAAGATTGTTGATGTCAATGACACCTTGGACGGCAAAGCTATTCGCTCGCTAGGCTTTTTCAGCGAGAATGCTCTTAGCGATAACTTTTTGGTGTTTTCTGCAGAGTTTGAGGATGGTGTTGAAGCGCTGTATCGGGTTGAGTTTGATAAAACGTCTGACTCACCTGCTTCAGTGCCAGAGGGTTCTGCTGTTTGGGGCCTAACCGCGATCGCCGGACTGATGACAATAACCCGACTGCGATCGCGGTTACCGCTCAAAAAAGCGTAGCGGGTTCAGACTTCGTCTGGATTGACGCCAAGTGCCTTGAGCTTAGCCTTGAGCTGATCTACTTGCGCTTCTGCCTGCTGTCGGGCGACAGACTCCTGCTCGGCTCGCTGTTCTGCCTGCTGCCGAGCCGAGGACTCTTGCTCTAGGGCCTGAGCCAATTCGCTGGGAATTAGCAGCTTCTCGCCCGTATCTTCTCGGTAAAAGCTAATCAGCCCGCCGTCAGCCTCCAGCCTCAACTTTAGCGGTTGGCTGTGACCGTCAGTGATTGGTTCGTAGCTTTCCCCCCGCAGCCGATATCCTTTGAGCTGATGCTCAATCCATTCCGCTTTGGGGTCAAACAGCCAGTATTCCTGCACCCCTAGCTGTTCGTACAGAGTGTATTTGAAGCTCTCGTCCTGCTTTTGGGTACTGGGTGAGGTCATCTCGAAGACCACCGAGGGTACTTGCCCCTCTTCCCAGACTTTATAGTTATCCCGTCCCCCTGGTTCCACGCCAAAGATCACCATCACGTCTGGAGCGACTCGCAGCCGAGGAAAGCCTTGAGCGTAGTACATGAACTGGTTGCCAAGCACCGTAGCCTGCTGTTCTTCAAGATACTGACGCAGCACTTCGAGAGTCACCAGCAGGGCGTAGAGATGGGCATAGGTTTCCGCCACGGGTTCACCATCGGCACTGGGATAAACAATAGACTGAGCAGATTGTATTACTGAAGGGCTGCTAACCATAACTTAAGCCTGCGATCGCGCTGTGTTTCTATCCTAAGACGAGAGCTACAGGATCGGTCTTCTCCTGTGTTCAGCGATAAACAACGGTGCGTTCAAGCCCCATTGTCACAGCCAGTTTGTTCTGACTGATGCCGTAGATATCTAAAACTTGCTTCAGCGATCGCCCCGCTTTACCCATGCATCTAATGATGTCAGAGGTTGTCATCTAGCAAACCAGCGACGAATTAGCTCGACTTGAAAGCGATGGCCCGTGGGTGTAATTTCTATCAGTTCCCGGCGTAAGAGTAAGGGCAGTGCTGTCTCTGATATATCTGAAAACTGTTGAACCAAATCTTCTTGGCTTGTAGTGCTGCCTTCGCCTTGAGCGGCTATGTGACGCAGCACGGCTAGGGCTTCAGGACTAACCTGGTTGCATTCAATATCGCTGAAAAACATGCTGCCGCTGTCTAGCGCTTCAGGGATGGCGGCTTCTACATCGGCTAGGGTGGCGAGGCGGCGAATGCTGGGGTCTTGCTCGTTTTTCAAAACCACAATTTCGGCGCAGAGAAGCTGGACTAGAAAGGGATGACCGCGAGTGAGGTCGAGGACGCGCTGGCTGGCCTCTGGCTCGTAGCGCAGGGCAAAGTCTTTGACGGGGTGTTCGATGAGTTGGCGGGCTTCGGACTCTTTCAAGTAGCTGAGGTGTAGCACCTGGGCGTTGATCAGATAGCTGGACCAGCGCTGAAACTCTTCTAATGTGTGGGAGCCGGAGAGCAATACCTTGAAGCGGGGGCGGTGCTGAATCAGGTTGCGCAGCATTCCCAGCACCATCGTTTCGCTAAAGCGGCCCTCTACCAAGACCTGATCGAGCACTTCAAATTCATCTAGGGCTAAGAGCGCGGTGTCGTTCTCTAGCGTGGTTTCGACTGCATCTAGCCATTCGTCAAAGCGGGTGAAGGGATCCTCGGCTAGGGCTTCGCGAGAGAGCGCTGGTAGGGTGAGGCGGCGATCGCGCTGAGCAGAGTCGGCCATGCCTTTGGCCAGGTTGTAGAGAAATCCGGCGTGGTCGCTAGCGCGGGAGGCGGGGCCTTGCAAATCGACGAAGAGGGGAACGATGCTGTTGGGGAGCAGTCGCCCTAAGTTATTGAGCAATGAGGTTTTGCCGGTGCGGCGCTGGCCATAGAGCAGCAAAGGGGGACGGCGGCGATCGCGCAAAAGCTGTTCAATTCGGCGGCTAATTTCAGCGCGTCCGACGAAGATTTCTTGGCGCTGGGTGAGGGGAACGCCAATGATGTAGGGGGAATCAATCTCTTGGTGCAGCTCGGCAGCTTGGGTGAGTGCGTCTAGCTCTAGGACAATGATGCGGCTCCAGCGTTGGGCGATCGGACGAAAGCGGACGGCATATTTGTCGCTGCTGCGGGTGAGTTCTCGAATCAGGGCATCGAGGCGATCGCCTACAGCCTTAAGCACTAATCGTTGATTGTAGGTACTAGCCTGATCGAGAGCCGCTTCTACATCTTTACTAACGCTGTTGAAGCTGCGGAATAGGGTGTCGGCTGGGCCAGCGAGTTCGCCAATGGTGAGGTGATGATAAATCTGTCCAACTGCCTGGGCATCGGCGCAGCGCTCTAGCTGACGGGCATCTAGCTCAATCTGAGCGGCTTGAGCGGCCCAGCGCTGACGGCTAGTGCTGAGATAGTCTAGCGCGGCCTGTCCTTCAACGGGGCTGCGCTCTAGAACCAACAGCAAATGTTTATCAAGTCCCCAAATGGGCAGGTGTTGCAATTCATCCCAAAAGGCTAAATGTCTGTGCAACAGGCTAGGTTGTTTGCCTGCTCTGGCTTCGTCAATTCGGTAAAGCCAGAAATGCCAGGGAATCAGCAAAGCGGACATCACAACTGGCCGCCACCAGTTCACCCACAATCCTACGCCTCCCGCCACGCCTCCCGCCACGCCTACCGCCACGCCGTCCCCCACGCCTACCGCCACGCCTACCGCCACGCCTACCGCCACGCCTCCCGCTACGCCTCTCGCCACGCCTAACGCTACGCCGTCCCCCACGCCTGCCCCCATGCCTAACGCCATGGCTGCTGCCATGCCTCTCGCCACGCCGAACGCCACGGTGTTTCCCATGCCGAACGCCATGACTGCCCCTACGCCTCCGGTCACGCCTGCCCCTACGCCTACCACTACGCCTCCGGTCACGCCTCCGGCTACGCCTCCGGCCACGCCGAACATCACGCCTACCGTCACGCCTCCAGCCACGCCTAACGCCACGCCTAACGCCGCGCCTAACGCCACATCCTCTAAAGGAGTGCCTAAGCTGAACGAAACGAGACCTACAATGAGACTGGTTAAAATTGGCAGCAGAATGAATCCCTGCAGCCCAAATCGCCAAAGCTGGCCCTGCTGCCGCCGCTGCCGAGCAAACAGCTTCAAAAGCGAAAAATTTTTATCCAGTGAGGGATCAAGCCGGTGAATATGGTTCTCCCAGGCGGAGGGCCGAAACACCAGCCAAAACAGCAGTTGTAAGCTGCCCAAGATTAGATTGGGATGCTGCTCTGGGGCATAGGTGTAGGCATTTTTAGGAATGCTGGGCGGCGTCATGGGGTGGTGATTGGATCGTTCGGAGGTGGATGGCGGCCAATCTCTAGGTCAGCCGCGCGAATATGGACAATTCTGGGTCGATTGAATGCCAAAGCAATCACTGTGGTCCGTCCGATTGGAGTGATACCCACAATTACAAGCTTATCTGCAGACCAGATAAAGTTTTCTGGCCAAAGATCGAGACGAGGATTGAACAAAGCGACTTCGACATTGGACAAAGCATCGATTGTTGAAACTTTGTTCGACTTTCTCCGATTACAGTGGAAACAAGCTAGAGCCAAGTTGTCTAAAGTGTTTGAACCACCCTTATTAAGCGGAATCACGTGATCGACTGTAAAGCTCACATATTGCCACTGTTCTGAAGCATGGCAATACTCGCATAGGTGTTCAGCCCGCTGACGGACTTGCTGACGAGTCTCTTCGCTGAGATAACGACTTGCTGACAAAATGACACTCTAGCGCTGTTGCAGATAAAGATTACGAACCGTGCGATTAACCAGGCTAAGATAGTCATCCAGTTCTTCATAAGTATCCAGTTCTTCTTCTTCATCTGAATCCAACGGCACGTCCTTTTGTTTGTCCAGTAAAACCTTAATCCGAGTTTGAACCTGGCTAGACGCTCGGAAGATAGGAATGCCGTCTACTAATTCGAGCCGAACAGTCTACCGATGGAGGGGGCTGTTCGGCTC
>JAAHIC010000472.1 GCA_010671965.1 Leptolyngbya sp. SIO4C5 | reverse complement strand
CGGCGTGCCCCCGGCTAGCTTTACCATTTCGGGATAGCTGACCCAGTAGGGAGCGGGAATAATCACCTCGTCGCCTGCGTCAATCAGCACTGTGATTAGGTTGTAGAGAGAATGTTTACCGCCATTAGTGACGATGATATTCTCGGCGGCATAGCAGAGGTCGTTATCGGTCTGCAGCTTTTGGGCGATCGCCTGCCGCAGTTCCGGTTCCCCGGCAGCGGGGCCGTAGCGAGTTTTGCCCTCGTCTAGAGCTTGTTTGGCAGCGGCGCAAATGTGGTCGGGGGTAGGGAAGTCGGGTTCACCCGCGCTGAAGCTACACACATCCAAGCCTTCAGCTTTCATAGCTTTAGCTTTAGCAGAGATTGCCAAGGTCATTGACGGCGAGACTTGGGTGATTCGAGCAGACAGTTTCATAGGCGTTCCCGGCTATTAAAGCGGCTGATATTAACTTACGATTCTGACTAGCTTAAAACCTTTTAATGTTGGCAGTTGCCAGATTTTTAACTTTTGACAGGATTGACGAGCTAAGTCCAACGGCTGCAACAAACTCTCCACCTCTACAGCAATTGTCCTGCTGGCTTAGATCCCTCCGGCAGTTCGCTAAGATGCTCCTTTCAGCCGAATGGTTGGCTTAGCTTGCTCGGTACGCTTTAGGGGTCATCCCCGTCACTTGCCGAAACTGTTTGCTCAAATGGCTATGGCTGCTAAACCCACAGATGAGGGCAATATCAGTAATCGATTGCCCTGTTTGTTTCAATAATTTTTTGGCTCGCTCGACTCGCTGCTGAATTAGATACTGGTGAGGAGATGAGCCGAGGGACTGTTTAAAGAGACGACTGAAATGGAACTGGCTGATGTCGAGCAGTTGGGCTAGCTGCTCCAGCCTCAGATCCTGGTCTAGATAAGCCTCAATATAGTCTAAAACTTGCTGCAACTGGCGCGGTGACAAACCGCCCTCATACAGGGGCAACGGCGGCTTTGTCGTCGTATGATGCCGCAGAAGGCTGACGGCTAAAACATTGGCGAGGGAGTTTAGATAAAGCTGGTTTCCCCAGGCTGGCTGTTGCGATTCTTGTGGCGATTCTGCTAACAGCATCATCGCGATCGCTTCGATTTGGGCATTACGAACCTGAAATTCAGGCCATAGCTGACAGCGATCGCTGCCCTGATTCAGGGTTTCATGAGCAGTCTTTTGCAAAAACTCGGCCTTGAGCTGGAGCTGCAGGCAATTTTCTTCCCCTTCCCAGCGAACAAACAGCGGTGTATTCGCTGGCGTAATCAGTATGTCGCCTCGGCGGTACAGCCCCGTATAGGTCTTGCCGTCTTGAATTTGCACATAGGGCAGCGGACGCGGCGCTAGCGATAAGAACAGCGTATGCTCGTCCTCGGCGTGGTAGTGCCCTTCTCCAGCGGCATTTTGCAGGTATGCAACTCGAATGTTCTCCCCAAGCTGCGCAGGGTCAAACGGGCGGGGCGGGCAATCTGTTTCAGTCAGCGGGATAGCAGGATTTTGCACAGGGCTAACCAAATATGCCTTGTCTCAATCATAGTCAAAGCTGCGATCGCCTAAGTCTAAAAGAATTAACAACTGGCTGCAAGATCGTACAAGTAACGCAAGAACGAGATAGTTGAGAATTGATTGCTTGCCTAAGCTGAGGGTGTTGTAGATCAAGGAGAAGGCAATCATGAAGCTACTGGTTTTTGGAGCAACTGGCAGCGTCGGTCGTCAAGTTGTGGAGCAGGCGCTTGAGCAGGGGCATCTCGTTACCGCTTTTGGGCGTCATCCGGCCAAGCTGAATCTTCAGCACGCCAATCTTAAATTCTGGCAGGGCGATGTCCTAGATCTTGCCGTTGTGGAGCAAGCTGTGCAAGGGCAAGATGCGGTGGTTTGCACATTGGGTTCTGGGCAAAAGCTCACCGGAACCGTCCGCTCGCAGGGAACTCAAAACATCATTCAGGCAATGCAGCGAGCCGGTATTCGACGACTCATTTGCCAAACGACGTTGGGAGCAGGCAATAGCTGGAATAGCCTCAATTTTTACTGGAAATACATCATGTTTGGGCTAATCTTGCGGCATGTGTTTAGCGATCATGAGCGGCAGGAGCAGCAGGTGAGACAAAGCGGTTTAGACTGGACGATTGTGCGGCCAGGGGCTTTTATCGCAGGCGATCGCACGGGTCAGTACCGCCATGGCTTTTCCGGCAGCGACAAAACCTCAAAGCTGAAAATCTCGCGGCCAGACGTGGCTGACTTCATTCTCAGACAGATAGGCGATCGCTCCTATCTGCACCAAACGCCTAGTTTGTCATACTAGGTGTTGGGGCTGGCATTGCTGTGTTGGGGCTGGCATTGCTGATTTTGGGTATGAATTAAAACGCGAATCAAATGCTCGCACTAATCTAGGCACATATGGGCGATCGCAAAGCGAGACGGCAAGCCATCACTGCGCTAAATACCGCTGCCCTTGCTGTTACTTTCTCTGTGCTCGGTATTTCGCTGGGTGGCTTGTTTGAGCATCTGCCCTGGTGGCTGATCTGGTACAGCAATCCTCGGCCCCATCTAGCTGCAATCAGTCTGTTTACTGGAGGCTGGTTTGTCTGGCGGCAGCACAAATTTCTGTCAGTCCTGTCCCTGCTGGCGCTGCTGCTCAATCTGGCGCTGCTCTTACCGCTATTTGTGCCGCCAGCGCCAGCGGTGACTTCTGGCCTCACGCTAACTGTAGCTCATCTCAACATCCACTATGGCAGAGCTGCAATCGCTCATTTAGACAGTCTCAACGCGGATATTCTACTGCTACAAGAAGTGACGCCCAGTTTGAGCCCTGCCCTGCCAAAAATATTTACCGCTTACGAAGTGGTTCATAGTCATCCCCTAACAAACACTCACGGTTCGGCCCTGCTGAAACGCAAAGCAAGTTCAGTCAACATTGCCAGCACTGAAATCATCCACCTGCCTGCCACCTCAGATCGACCGTTGATCAGCGCTCAGGTAGAAGTAGGCCAGCACTCCGTTCAGCTTCTAAGTCTGCATCTCATCCGGCCCCGCAGTCCCCAAACGGATCGCTATCAAAAAGCTGAATTGGCCGCAGTGGCGAAATGGAGCCAAAAGGTGCAGCAAGCGGAGACAACTGAAGTATTAGTGATGGGTGATTTCAACGCCACGCCTTGGGCCAACCGCTTTTTGCACTTGCTGTCAGCCGGAAACCTAAAAAACTCTCTGCGCGGCTACGGCTTACAGAATACCTGGCCCACGAATCTGCCCCTAATTTTAGGCGTTCCAATTGACCACGCTGTTCACAGCAAGGGTTTAGTAACCACGGCGCGATCGGTCAGCCCAGTAGCGGGGACAGACCACGCCCTTCTACAGCTGGAACTGGCTTTCGCCTCGGCCTCTTAGCCATCGACTCTAAAATAGCTGCTCAGTGGGTGGCCGACTATCTCGATGCCATCGCGGCAGTCGGTGAAACTGCCTTAAGTTTTGGGCTAACGTGCTTAGCCGCTGGAGTGCAGTGCCAGGCTCACCCTGATACGCCCGGCAAATTAGGATTTATCACTCGCACGGTGGGGCTATAGCGCGATGTGGCTGTACGCAGGGATGAAAGAGGTAGAACTAGAGTGTCGCCGTTAGCGATGCTGAATTTGAATGCTAAAAAAGGCCAATGGCGATCGCCATTGGCCTAACCGAGGTACTTAAATCTAATTTATTCCGTCGTTCCCTCAGCGGATTCTGCTGGAGCGCCGCCCTCAGCGCTACCTTCGGCAGGAGCCGTCTCAGTTGCACCCTCTATCGGGTTCGGCACTTCAATATTCACTTCAGGTGTCTCGACTGGCGGCGGACTGACATTTACGTCAGGCACTTCTATGTTGGGAGCCTCTACGTTGATGTCGGGCAATTCCTGCGGTTGAGGCGTCGTCGGCTCTGCCGTCTCAGTGCTGGTACGACCGAAGAAATAGAACGTACCAAATCCTAAAACCGCCAAAATGGCAATAATAATTGCCCAGAAAAAACCGCTCGTTTCATTTGCTCGCTGCTGGGCAATTCGCTGATTCTCTTCTCGGCGCATCGCCACATTATGTTGGGCAATCTGAGCACTTCTATCCGAGCGCAAGTTCTGGTTTTCCCGCGCTAGCTGTTCGCTTCTAGCGCGTTCATATTGGAGCTGTTCCTGCTCAGGTGTGAGGGGCACTGAGCGTTCTGGCGTATTGTAAGGTGCATCTTCAGGAGACTGGGGTTTCATAATTTTAGAAAACTCTTATCAAAGGTGGAAAGCCAACCGCAACGCAAACTTCTTGGCTATTAGTTTTTTTGAGGTTAACGAACTTTTAGAAATTTGCTGTTTGATCAGCTTGACCCAATCATAGATTTCTCAGATCCAACCAACCTCTATCGCTTGGACAGTCTGATCATCGGTCTGAAGACTTATTTGTAAGTTCCCGCTGGTCTTAAATTCCGTAAAAACCCGTAGTTTTTGCTCAAGCAATCGCGGCCTATGCGGTGAAATAGTGCAAATAAAA
>JAAHIC010000471.1 GCA_010671965.1 Leptolyngbya sp. SIO4C5 | reverse complement strand
ACCATCCAACTCGATCGCCTCAATCACTTTTTGCCGGAAGTCTTCGCTGTAGGGTCGAGCCATTGTCAAGTAACCGTATCAACTTATTCCAGTCTACGTCCTAACCTGATTGACTACAGCTATAACATGCTTCAAATTGAGAGTTTGTCTATCATTAGATAAATAAGCTTTAACTTTATCGCCCCTCGTCTGTCTTGCGTAGACGGCGATCTCTATAATCTGAGCCTCTATGGCTCTTAAATAATCAGTTTAGTCGCTCGCTAAACTGATTAGCTAAAAAGCTTTCCGCTGTAGCTCCACTGCCGCTTACCCGTATCCCGGCAGGCTTTTTTGCTCAGTTCTAGGCGAACAGTAGACAACAGCCAACCCTACTTTTCTCTGGCTCTCTAAGCAGCTTAATCTCTGTCAATGCAGTAAGATCTTCAAAATCTCGTCTTCCCTAATGCTCTCGGCAATAAAGGCTATGAATGTTGCTATCGCTCCCGCAATTCCCACCGACTTTACCCTACCGGATTGGCTGCAAGAATGTTTGGTTAGCCAGCAGAAAATTGCTAATGGTGAACTCACTGCGGAGTCGATTGAAGACGATCGCGCTAACAGCAAGCTGGTTTGCCAAGCCTTTGACTTTGCCTATCAGCTCCACCAGGGTCAAAACCGCGCTTCCGGGGAGCCTTATATTTGCCATCCGGTAGCGGTAGCAGGGCTGCTGCGCGATCTCGGCGGCGATAGCGCCATGATTGCCGCGGGTTTTCTGCATGACATTGTGGAAGATACGGTCGTGACGCCAGAGGAAATTGAGCAGCACTTTGGCGAAGAAGTGCGACAGCTCGTAGAGGGCGTGACTAAGCTCTCTAAGTTCAACTTTCACAGCAAAACCGAGCGTCAGGCTGAGAATTTTCGCCGCATGTTCCTGGCGATGGCCCAGGATATCCGCGTGATTGTGGTGAAGCTGGCCGATCGCTTGCACAACATGCGCACCCTAGAGCATTTGCCCCCCGCTAAGCAGCAGCGCATTGCCCAGGAAACGCTGGAAATTTTTGCCCCTCTATCGAACCGATTAGGGATTGGGCGGCTGAAGTGGGAGCTAGAAGACCTGTGCTTTAAGTATTTAGAGCCAGAGGCCTATCGGCAAATGCAGGTGTATGTAACCGAGAAACGCACCGATCGCGAAGCGCGACTGAAGCAGGTGGCTGAAACCCTGCGCGATCGCCTCAGACATCTCGGCGTTCATTGTTTTGATGTCAGCAGCCGTCCGAAGCACCTGTATGGCATTTACCGCAAGATGCAGCGTCAGGGAAAGGACTTTCACGAAATTTACGACGTCGCGGCAATTCGGCTGATTGTGGGCACTCACGAAGAATGCTACCGCGCCTTAGCCGTAGTCCATGACGCCTTTCGGCCCATTCCAGGACGCTTCAAAGACTACATCGGCCTGCCCAAGCCCAACCGCTATCAGTCGTTACATACGGTGGTGATTGGAACCCACGGTCGCCCGATTGAGGTACAGATTCGTACCCTAGAAATGCACCACATTGCTGAGTACGGCATTGCGGCTCACTGGAAATATAAAGAAACCGGAGCTTCCAGCAATAAAAAACTGACGGCAGAGGACGAGAAGTTTACCTGGCTGCGACAGCTGCTGGAGTGGCAGCGCGATCTCAACGACGCTCAGGAATTTCTTGATGATGTCAAGGGCAATCTATTCGACGAAGATGTCTACGTCTTCACCCCTGATGGCGACGTCGTTTCGCTATCACGGGCCGCCACGCCGGTTGACTTTGCCTATCGCATTCACACTGAAGTGGGCAACCACTGTGCTGGGGCTAAGGTGAACGGTCGCATCGTCACTTTAGACACCCAGTTGCAGAACGGCGATATTGTGGAAATTATCGTCCAGAAAAACAGCCACCCCAGCCTCGACTGGCTCAACTTTGTGGTGACGGCCAGTGCCCGCAACCGGATTCGGCAGTGGTATAAGCGATCGCACCGGGATGAAAACATGGCCCGGGGTCGCGACATGCTGGAGAAAGAGCTGGGCAAAAGCGGCTTTGAGTCGCTGCTGAAGTCAGGTCCGGCCCGAATTGCGGCTGAGCGCTGCAATTATCCCTGCGTAGACGATTTACTGGCGGGGCTAGGCTACGGTGAAGTGACGCTGAATCTAGTGGTCAACCGCCTGCGAGAAGCGGTCAAAGCCCAGCAGCCGATTGAAAACGAATCCAGCAGCCTTGAGACGGCAGAATTTCATACGTCCACTTTTAGTCCTTCCGGGCGATCGCAGCCCAGCAGCCAAGAATCGCCAATTTTGGGGATCGAAGGGCTGCTGCACCACATTGCTGGCTGCTGCAATCCCCTGCCGGGTGAGCCGATCATCGGCATTGTCGGCTTAGGCAGTCGCGGTATTGCCGTACACCGCCAAGGCTGTCCCAACATTAAAGATATTCCGGGCGATCGCCTAATTCCGGTAAGCTGGAACCTACAGGACTCTAGTAGTGGACGGCCCCCGACCTATCCGGTACAGCTCAAAATTGAGGTGATTGACCGGGTGGGGGTAATGAAGGACATTCTCTCTCACCTATCTGACCTCAAGATCAACGTGCACAGCGCTCAGGTGAAAACCTATCCGGGGCAAATTGCCGAAATTGACCTGGGTATTGACGTGCGCGATCACGCTCAGCTAGAGCAAACCCTGCACCAGTTGCGCAAAATGACCGACGTGCTGAAGCTGCGACGGGTGAGTCAGGTAGAACACTAAGGACTTATGGCCCATCCTCATCTGTGGCATCCATTTACCCAGGCCAAAACGGCAACCGAGCCGCTCAAGGTCAAGTCCGGTCAGGGGGCTTGGCTGACTTTAGAGAGCGGCCAAAAGATCTTAGACTGCATCTCTAGCTGGTGGGTGAATATTCACGGTCATGCGCATCCCCGCATTGCCGCCGCGATCTACCAGCAGGCCCAAATTTTAGAGCAGGTTATCTTTGCCGGGTTTAGCCACGACCCAGCAGAGCAGATTGCCACCCGCCTGGTTGAGCGCCTGCCGGGAGCGCTGAGCCGAGTTTTCTTTTCAGATAACGGCTCAACAGCGGTGGAAGTAGCGCTGAAAATGGCCTATCAGTATTGGCACAATCAAGGCCAGGGCCGCGATCGCTTTTTAGCTTTTGAAGGGGCTTATCATGGCGATACCTTCGGCGCAATGGCGGTTGGAGCCAGGTCGCCTTTTACGGCTGCTTTCAACGAGCTGCTGTTTCAGGTAGATTTTGTCCCCTTCCCGGCGACCCACTGGGACGATGAAACGGTGGAACAGAAAGAGGCGGAGGCGATCGCAGCTATTGCCGAGAAGCTGGCCACCGAACGCTATGCCGCTGTGATTCTAGAACCTCTGGTGCAGGGCGCGGGGGGGATGCGTATCTGTCGGCCCCAGTTTTTGCAGCAGCTCCAGACGATCGCCCGTCAGCATGACACGCTGCTAATTTTTGATGAGGTGATGACGGGTTTTGGCCGTACGGGTGACTGGTTTGCCTGTAGCCGCGCGGCGGTGGAGCCGGATATCATTTGCCTGTCCAAGGGGCTGACCGGCGGATTTTTGCCTTTAGCCGTCACGGTTTGCCGCGAAAAAATCTACGCCGCGTTCTACAGTGACGACGCCCAAAAGGCGCTCTATCACGGCCACAGTTTCACCGCTAATCCCCTGGGCTGCGCTGCCGCCTTGGCTTCCCTAGAGATCCTGATAGAAACTGAAGCGGCCTTTCGCGGATTGGAGGCTCGCCACCGGCAGCGGTTGGCTCACCTAGCCGAGCAGCCCAAAGTAGAAAAAATTCGCTGTCTGGGGGCGATCGCGGCAATGGATTTGACCACTGCTGGTCAAACAGGCTATTTCAATCAGATTGGCCTCAAGATCCGGCAGCGAGCCTTGGATAAAGGCTTGTTATTGCGGCCCCTAGGCAATGTGCTGTACCTGCTGCTGCCCTACTGCATCACCGATGATGAGCTGGATTTGATCTACACGGGCATTGAGGAAATTTTGCTGGATGTGTAAGTCATCACCAGTTTTCGCTCAGCTGTAGTATCCGCTACGTTTAACATTTCTTATCTATCTCATAGGAACATCACATCTTTAATTGATATTTTCTATCTATGGCGGATAACCCATGCCGCAAGATTTTTAGCTATTCGGCTGCTGGCAATCGTTCAGTCCCATTCGTCATAAATCTTTAATTGCTAGCAGCCCATGACAAAATTCTGTAAAAGTTTCTGGACGGGTAGCCATAGTTATGCTTTGGCAGGTAGAATTCTGAACAAGCCACTTCATAAATGGTTACACACCCATGACAGCAGTCCTTCAGCGCACCCAAGCTCCCGAAAAAGTAGTTACAGGCCCGTCAGAATCTATGCACCACGTGGTAATCATCGGTGGCGGTTTTGGTGGCCTTTATGCAGCTAAATCTCTGGGCAATGTCCGCCCATTCGTCCCGGCCAAAGTAGTGATGACTGACGCCTGTAGCCACAATCAGGCTATCGTAGGGCACAACT
>JAAHIC010000470.1 GCA_010671965.1 Leptolyngbya sp. SIO4C5 | reverse complement strand
TCTTGAACTGTGGAGCGGCCATATACCTGCCATTCTCCAGTAATACCGGGCTTTACCTCAAGTCTGCGCCAGTGATGCGGCTTGTACTGAATCACTTCGCTCACAGTGGGTGGCCGCGTGCCCACCAGACTCATATCACCCATCAGCACGTTCCAAAACTGAGGAAACTCGTCAATGCTGGTTTTGCGCAGAAACTTGCCAACGCGGGTGATACGAGGATCATTGGCATTCTTAAAAATCAGCCCTTTGGCCTCATTGTTCACTAGATGCATTAGCTTATCGGCATCTCTGACCATCGAACGAAACTTCCAAATGCGGAAAGTTTTGCCGCGATGCCCACAGCGCACCTGGCTGTAAAAAATAGGGCCCGGATTGTCAATTTGAATCGCCAGAATAATGGGCAAGGCTAGAATCGCGGTAATTACCAGCCCTATAAGCGCTCCAGAAATATCCAGCAGTCGCTTAAATAAACTTCTCACAGAGCTGTGTTCTATCCCAATCTCAGACGAGACGGATTGAGCAAGCTGAATCTCTTGAGAACACGCTGTTTCCAAAGATGCTGATGAGGAGATTGGACTTAAAGATGATGTTTTGCAAGTAGAAATCTGAGAAGTGCTGACCACGGCTGGCTATAGATCTCCTCCTGACGTTTACCTGTCACTGACATAGTAAAAACACTAGGGAGGGATCGGTAGATAAAGCTACCAGGTTTGTCTAAACTTTGAAAAGAATTAGCCTTATGTAAAGTTCGTAGGAGGTGGGGGGCAGCCTTGGAACTTTAGAGGCGGCTAATTGTTCAATAAAAGCACTTTGCAGAATTCGTCTTCAGCCTGTTAAGGGGCCAACTGCTGAATCAAAGTGAGAATCTGATGGGCCATTTCTAGCTTGCTGCAGGGCAAAATGGGCTGTTGTTTGCCCGCACCACTGATAAAAATAGCCTGGTTGCGATCGCTGCCAAATCCGCTATCTGGCTGATCGATGGGATTGGCAACGATCGCGTCTAATCTTTTTTGGTTAAGCTTGCGTAAAGCCGGAGAGACGATGTCGCCCGTTTGGGCCGCAAAGCCAATCAGTTTTTGGTGCGCTGCTTTAGCCTGTCCGAGTTCTGCTGCAATATCGGGGACAGTTTCTAAGGGAAGTTGCTGTGGTAAAGCCTGTTTGGGCAGCTTAGCGGCGGCGGTTTCTAGCGGACGGACGTCAGCGACAGCAGCGGCCATGATTATCCAGTCGGATTGGGAGGCTTCGTTGAGCAAAGTTTGGCGCATCTCAGCGGCGCTAGGCGTGAAGTGGGTCTGCAGCAGCGGCAGCGTTTGCAGCAGGTCAGGAGTGATGGGGCCATGCACGAGGGTGACTGTGGCCCCACGATGATAGGCGGCCTGAGCCAGCGCAATGCCCATTTTGCCGGTTGCCGGATTACCGATGAAGCGAACTGAATCTATATATTCACGGGTGCCGCCCGTGCTAATCAAAAGCTTTTTGCCGCTGAGATCGCGCCGACCTCGGCTGTAGAGCAAAGACTGCAAATAGGTCAAAATCTCCTCTGGCTCTGCCATGCGCCCCTGTCCGACGCGATCGCAGGCCAGTCTTCCCGCTCCTGGCCCGACACTGTGATAGCGCTGATCTTGACAAAGCTGAGACCAGTTGCGGGCGACCGTCGCCTGCTGCCACATATCCGTGTTCATAGCAGGCGCGAGTAGTACCGGACTGGTTGAGGCCAACAGCGTATTTGTGAGTAAGTTGTCTGCTAGACCATAGGTGAGTTTAGCTAGGGTATTGGCCGTGAGCGGCGCGACCAAAATAATGTCGGCCCATTCGCCTAGTTCAATGTGTAGAGGGCGTCCTCGGTTGGCTTGCCAAAAGTCAGCGTCGGTGTAGGCTGGTTGGCGGCAAAGGGTTGAAAATGTCAGCGGATTGACAAAGCGCTGAGCCGCTTCAGTCAAAACAGCCTGCACCGAAATTCCCTGCTTGGCTAGGGCTGAAGCAACTTCGCAAATTTTATAGGCAGCAATACCTCCACCCACCCCCAAAAGAATGCGCTGAGCCGCTTTATTGTTCAAAATTTCCTAAATCCTATCCGACTCTAAAACAATTGCCGCTGTCATTGGGCATGGGGTCAGCGCGGCAGAATTTAAGCCTCATCAAAAGATTCCATATCGAGCAGATGCACATAAGATTCGACCAGTTCAGGCCGCTGAAAGGCAACAGCCCTCAGCAGGTGCCAGTCTTTAAGACCTTCAAAGGCATTCTCATAAGCATCTTGTTCCAAACGCTTAGCCAGTTCTGCAACTGAATCTTTGGTCATTGCAGACACTTCTTTTTGAGAAAGATGGAGCGTGGTCATAGCTTTTCCCCCTTTAGGATTTACGAGTCTCGGAATATCTTCAACGCCACAAATCCGTGTTCTTCGCTTCCATCCTAGGACGAGGAGTGGCTAAAATGCCTTACTTAGTCCACAAAATTTCGCAGAAGTGCTGCATTTGCACTATCATCTCAGGCTGAATTTCATGGCCCATGTCTCGCTCATGATACTCAACTGTCAGATTTTGTGCCAAGAGAGCCGCCTTAGCCTGCTGCGCCAAAATAATAGGTACAACCGGATCGTGGCGTCCATGAATCATCAGTATCGGGCTGGGAGTGGGCTGAGAGGTCAACGGCGCGTGCAGATAGCCACTGAGTACCATTAGCCCTGCTAGGGGAAGCTGAGTTCCGACATCTAGAGTCATTGCCCCTCCTTGGGAAAAACCAGCTAGAACGGTTCTATGAAGCGGCACGCCCGTTTCCGCCTCTAGAGAGAGCAGCCATTCGGTAAGCTGCTGCCGACTCTGAGCCAGATCGACCTGACCTTCAAAATTGGGCGGAGTGCGAAAGCCATAGTCTTTAGGAAAGGCGTACCACATGCGTCCACCCGGAACCTGGGGATGGGGAAAAGGGGCGTTCGGAAAAAGCATTTGCCAATTTTCTAGCTTGAGATAGGGAGCTAGCCCTGCTAAATCTTGGGCATTGGCTCCCCAACCGTGAAGGGCCACTAGCAGGTATTGAGGGGTTTGATCAGTCGCTGCTGGAAAAGCGATCGCCGTCAGAGTCAAAGGTTTATTCCTGTAATTAGCAAGTCTGCCTCATTATATTAGTGACGCTTTCACAGCTTGCTAGCTTGAGGCTTTCCTTAGCTTGAGGCGGGCTAGCTACACTGAGAAGGGCTGACGTATCTCGAAAAATGACCACACTAGGAATCATTGAAGTTTTTGGCCTGTCTACCGCTATTCAAGTGGCTGACAGCATGTGCAAAAGCGGACAGGTAGAGCTGGTTCAGTGGGCCAACGCCGAAGCCGGACTGATCTCGGTTGCGGTGCAGGGGCCGGTGGCAGACGTGCAGGCCGCGATCGCGGCGGGACTGACGACGGCGCAGCAGTGCGGCGCGATCGCCTCTCATCGGTTAGTTACAGGGACGCAGGCACAATACTGGCCCGGCGCGTCAGAGTCTACACTCGCGGATATTCATCGCCAGAATCAGCGAGACGATATGCCAGAAACCTACCTAGATTAGGCGGTTGCCGTCAATAAGACATAAAATTGATTCAGTAGCTCCAATTTGCTTGGTTTAGCATTATCGCCAGCGTCAAATTGCGTTATTTAATTCTCAGTTGTGTTCCACGCGAGGTTTTTTACCTGTGGTTCAGTTTCATATTCAGCCTGAAAGCGACATTCCGGCTTCCACCCAGCTTTATGATCAAATCTGGTTTGCGATCGCTTCTCGTCAGTTTCCCCCCGGTCATCGCCTGCCCAGTACGCGGCAGCTAGCCATGCAGACCGGGCTGCATCGCAATACCATCAGCAAAGTCTACCGCCAGCTAGAAGAAGCCGGAATTGTTGAAGCACAGCCTGGCTCAGGTATCTATGTTCGCGCTCAGGGGGGAGTAGACGGGGCTAAGCCGCAGTCGCCGCTATGGGATCAGTTTCCCAAAGCCCGGGAGGTGGTGGAGCATAGCCTAGACGAACTGCTGCGGCAGGGATCCTCCCTGCATCAGGCCAGAGAACTGTTCTTGGCCGAAATTGACTGGCGACTGCGCTGCAGTGCGCGGGTTTTGGTAACAACGCCCCGGCAGGATATTGGTGCCGGGGAAATGATGGTGCGAGAGCTAGAGCAGGCGCTGCAGATTCCAGTGCAGCTCGTGCCGCTAGAAGAACTTGACGATGTTTTAGCTCAGGCGCGATCGGGTACGGTTGTCACCAGCAATTACTTTTTGAACGAGGCGGAGGCGATCGCTGGGCCTAAGTCCGTACGGGTAATTCCTATTGATATTTATGACTACGCGGCTGAACTCAACCGCCTCAAGCAGTTGCCTAAAGATACGTCTTTGGGCATGGTGAGTATCAGTTCTGGAATTTTACGGGCGGCTGAAGTCATCGCCTATAGCCTGCGAGGGGATGACATTCTTGTAACGACGGCTCAGGCCGATGATGCCTACAAGCTCAAAGCCTTAGTGCGCAGTGCTAATACTATTTTTGTCTTTGATCAGCACAGCTTGCCG
>JAAHIC010000047.1 GCA_010671965.1 Leptolyngbya sp. SIO4C5 | reverse complement strand
CTGCTATCTTTGAGAAAAAATTTTTAAAAGCGTCAATCAGCGACATAAGGTTATCCCCGGTTAGCTTCTGTAATTACTAAACAACCCACAATACTAAGCAGACCCCAACTTCAGCCATTATTTTCTAGAGAAAATATAAAGCTTGATGACTACACTACTCTTCCCACAGCAACCTCCTGGCGGAGTTCTTGGCTACATTTTAATGGCATAGCCAAGCAACAGCGCACAGGCAGCTAAATTCAATAAACCACCTATACGCTGGCTAAAACTCCCCCTGGTGACAGGTTCTCTGCCAGAGTATTCCCTGTTTAGTTATGCTCCTACGACAACGCCGCCATTCGGGTGTAACACCTGACCTGTCATATAAGAAGCGTCTTCAGAAGCTAGGAAGACAAAGCAGGTAGCAACTTCTACAGGTTGTCCGGGGCGGTTCATGGGCACCTGCTTGCCAAAGCCTTCTACTCCCTCGGCTGGAAAAGCGTCTGGGATGAACGGTGTCCAAATAGGGCCGGGGGCGACGCCATTAACGCGGATGTCCTTTTCTAGCATGGACTGCGCTAGCGATCGCGTGAAGGCTAAAATAGCGCCTTTAGTGGTGGAGTAGCTCAATAGCGGTGCATTGCCTTTGTAGGCATTGATGGAAGTGGTATTGATGATGGTGCTGCCAGCCTTCAGATGGGGCAGAGCATACTTAGTAAAGTAGAAGAAGGAGAAAACATTGGTGCTAAAGATGCTGCCTAAGCGGGCTGAGTCAATATCGTCAAAGCTTTCTAGGTACTGCTCGGCAGCATTGTTGATCAAAATATCCAGCTTGCCTAGCGTCTGCACCGTTTTCTCAACCGCTTCTTGGCAAAACTGCTCATTGCTGATGTCTCCCGGAATCAGTAAGCACTTGCGGCCCTGAGCTTCTACGAGGCGCTTCGTCTCTTCGGCATCTTCGTGCTCATCGAGATAGACAATGGCCACATCAGCCTCTTCTTTGGCATAGAGAACGGCCACAGAGCGCCCAATGCCGCTATCACCCCCCGTGATCAGAGCCACTTTGCCCTTGAGCTTACCGCTACCCCGATAGCTGTCACGGTCGTATTGGGGTTTGGGCGTCATTTCTGACTCGTGGGCAGGTTGTCGGTCTTGGCTCTGAGCCGGAATCTGATCGGCGGAAATAGCCATGTGTTTGAAATCTCCTGAATGTCTTGCATTGCATCATGTTGTCGCTGGCGCTCGCTTTGCGAATCGTTTTTGGCAATCGTTGCCAGCCAACCGCGATGCTTGTCATAAGCTAACGAGAACCGGGAACAGGTTAATCAATCTCAGGGGAGAAGCTGATAGAAAGGCGCTCCACCCGTAGGTAGGTGTTGGTCGGCGGCTGAAGCGAAAAGGCGATCGCACCTTGAGCGCGCTTTTGAGAAAGCTCTTGTAAGTCCCAGCGGAAATCTCTACGAGAATAGGGGTGAAATCCGCTCAGAGTCTGCCCAATGGCGATCGCCTCTCACGCCACAATAGAGAAAGGAGACATTCAAACGATTCACCCAACCGATGCGTATTCAACCCTCTACTTTGGTTCATTTAGGCTTTGGCAAATATGTCCGCTCCGACCAGGTGACGGCAGTGGTTCCGCTAGAAGGAGCAGAGCGGGGGCCAGGGCAGCGTACCCTCATCTATCTAGAGGGGCAAACGCAGCCTGTGGTCGCTTCCCGCGCTGATAGCTCACTGGTGCGCGACCTAGTTCAAGATCCTGACGAAGTGATTCAAAGCCGTCAGCAGCAAGAGATCTTAGCAGATCTGCTCAGCGATCTCGGCGGTGTTAACGCGACTGTTCGTCGGATTTGCCGCGATCAGGGTGGTTTGGATCTAGATAGGCTAGAGCGCCGCATTCATGAAGTGTTAGATGAGGCGCTGCAGGCTGCTTAGAGTGGTGATTATAGGCCACCGATAAATCTTCCCGGACTGAGGATCGCCTGGGGATCAAACTGCTGCTTTAGCTGACGCATCAGGGGCAAAGCATTCCCCGTATAGCCCCAGGTTTCGACCTGCTGTTTCAGTTGAGGCGGAGCCTCCAGAATGCTCAAAAAACCGCCCAGTGCTTCGCAGCGCGATCGCACCTGTCTCAGCAAGTCAGCCGTTATCGCTCCTGTTAGGCGCAGCGATCCCAACCCGCTACCAGCCTGAATTCGTCCAGCAGCTAACAGCTCGGCGCGATTACTCTGGTCAATCAGCTGCAGTAGTTCAGCCGCTTTGGCAGGTGGTATGCCGAGCTTGCAGCCAACTGTGTGGGCGCGATCGCCTGCGCTCGGCCACAGCTTAGCCTGAATCTGCTGCCACAATTGAGCCTCGTCCGGGTGGCTCAGCCTATGCGTCTGCAGGTCTGATTTGTGACTGAGCGTCTCTAGCTGCTGCACCTGTGAGGTGACGCCAGCCTGGATTGTTTGGAACCGAACGGCTAGTCCGGCTGGAGCACTATAGCCTAGCTGAGTCAGGAGCTGAGACGACAGCAAATCTAAGCTAGCAGGGGTTAGTACCGAAGCCTTGACCGTTTGGCAAAACTGGGCGATCGCCCCGAGTTCGCCTGTGACTAAAACTGTCTGCGAAGTTTCCGGCAGCGGATAGGTGCGAAAAGTCACCTGTGAGATAATCGCCAAGCTGCCATAAGACCCGGTTAGCAGCTTCATGAGGTCATAGCCGGCGACGTTTTTGACCACTTTGCCGCCCGCCTTAACAATCTCACCATCATGCCGAACAAAGCGAATGCCAATCAGCATGTCGCGGACGCTGTTGTATCGCTGCCGCAAAGCTCCTGTGTCGGCTGTGGCAACGATGCCGCCCAAAGTCGCTTCGTCGGGATAGGTCGGATCTATGGCTAGAAACTGCTGGGTAACCTGCAGGGTAGTTTGCAAAGCCGCAAAAGAAAGTCCGGCTTCAGCCGTCATCACCAAGTCGCCTACGGCATGATTCAGTAAGCGATTGAGCCGCGCTGTACTGACGATTACATCCACTCCAGCCGCGAGTCCCCCCCAGCCTAGCTTGCTGGCCTGCCCCATCGGCAGCAGCCGCCAGCGATCGCGATCGGCATGGGCGACAATTGCCGCTAGCTCAGCCTCGGACTGGGGATACACCACGCAGGGTAGCTGGGTTTCAGCCGCGATCGCCCGTTGAATACGGTCTGTTGTAGCAGGGGCAAGCTGGGACCAATCGATAACTTGCTGAGGCGTCAGTAAGGCTTCTAGCTGCTGGGCGATCGCTGTCATCAAACGTCTAGCGGAAAAACAATCTCCAGTTTACGCTGCTGCCCCGAACATTCATACACAGACAGCCCTGAGCAGGAGGAATCAGGTAAACTCAACTCCTCCTGCAAGCCCATATACCAAGCAATTTTGGCTGATAGAAGCCGTATTCAGGCTGTCTTAGTCAATGCTGATAGACTGGGGACCGGGGCCAACGGTTTCAGCAGTGTTGGGAATGCTGACCTCGCGGTAGTCGGCATAAAGGCGATCGCGCCAGCCGAAGAAAGGGCGATAGGTTGGATCGTCAGCCAGTCCTGGTACACCTTTGCCGCAGATTCCGGTAGGCAAATCAACGTACTGCCTGTCTGGAAACTTGATATACATTGATAGGCCAGCAACAGCAAAATCAGCCAGCGTCGGCTGGTCGCCAACGAGATAGGGACTCTCCTGTAGCAGCAGACAAAGGGCCTCCAAGTTTTGCTGCAGGATGGCATGAGCAGTTTTGACCGCATCTGCCCCAAAGCCAGCCCCTGTTCCCAGCAGGCTGAGCACATCACCCGGCACAGAACCCACCAGATTTTTGAGTAGCTCCGGCGTGGAAGCAGGCAGCAGCGCTGTCCGAAAGTTAGGATGCTGATTGAAGGCACCGATCATCGCCGTCCGAGCATTGAGACCGATAGACTCATCTGCCCAAGCTTCCATCATCAGGCACAGACCTCGCTGTTTAGGCGTGGTGGGAATGACGGGGCGCTCTGGATACTTTTCATCGAGGTACTGAGCAATGGCGGTTGAGTCGGGAATGACTTCATTGTCATCCTTGAGGACAGGTACCTGTCGCTGCCCCGACATGCGATAGAGATCAATCTGTCCTACTCCCGGCGCAACTTCAACCTTGCGGTACGAAAGCTGCTTATAGTCTAGGATGAGGCGAATTTTCTCGCTGTAATGAGATCCTTCAAACTGATAGAGTTCCAACATGGTAGTTTTCGATTAGGCACTAGCGCAGGCTTCTAGCCAAACATAGCGCAGAGTCTGGCTGTTTCCCGCAGCTAGCCCAGAAATCTATCTCAAGACAAAGTTTATCTACGCTATAAATAGACTTCTGATAGACCGCCTACAGTCAGCTAATTTAGGGTCTAAGGCGTCTGCGCAACTGTCACCATCGTCACCTCTTCGGCAAGCTGTGGCAGGCTGGCAATATAGCGATAGCCCCCTTCCAAAGATCCCTGCAGCGCTAAGGAACCGCCGTGAATTTCCGCGAGCTGGCGGCTCAGCAATAGTCCCAGTCCTTCGCGGGAAATATCAGCCTTTGCCGCTTCTGAGAGTGCCGGCAATGGGGAGTCAGCTTCTGTGTTTGAGTCCTGGGGCCGATGAAGCAACAGACCAGCCTGAGCCTCTAAAGACTGATAGCTCAGAGAAATTTCTAGTAGCTGATCGAGTGAGAGTACTGCCTGAGGCAAGCCTTCTCCTAGCCAAGGATGGGAAAACCACACAGCTAGATTCAGGCGATCGTCTTTGCGAGAAATATGAACGCGAACGGTGCCGCCTTCACTAGAAAGCTGAATGATGCTGTAAACCAGGTGGTAAATCAGCTGTTTAGTTTTACCCTTATCCAGCACCCAAATGCGGGAACCTGGCTCTATGGTGAGGCTCATGCGCTGCCCTTGCTGCTGGGCCAAAGATTCCAGGCTGCTAATCACCTGCTGACTGAGCATTTCAATATCTACGGGCGTTAGGCTGAGCCGTCGATAGTCTTCCTGAGCTGTGCCCAGGCCAATGATTTCATCCATCAGGCCAAGAACGGTCTGGCTGCTGTTGCAGATAATGCCAGCATATTCTTTTTGCTTTTGCGTCAGCGGCCCGTAGATTTCGCGGCTGAGCATCCCCGCCATGCCCATAATTGAAGTGAGCGGGTTACGCAGCTCCTGTGTCAGTTGAGCAATTAGCTCAATCCGCACTGCGTTAATAGTTGACTGCAAAGACGCTTCCGCTTTGGGCTGAGCCGGGGTCTGGGGGGCGTAGTTACGAGAGGTCGATTGAAACAGGCGATCGCGCTCAAACTCACTAATACTCCAGCGAGCATTGAGTTCCAAAAAGGCTATGTCCTGAGCGGTAAACTGTCGCGGCTTGAGATCCATGATCGCCAAACTACCAATGCATTCACCACTGGAAATGACAATAGGTACTCCCAAGTAGGCCCGAATGCCATAGTGCTGCAATAGGCAGCTTTGAGAAAATTCAGACTGACTGGCAATATCCTCTACAATTAAAACTTTGCTGCTAGCAATTACCTGGGAACATAGCGCTTCTGCTCGCGGTAGACGACGCGAAGCTGCTAGCTGATTCATCAGCCCAAGCTGGGATAGTCCTACTGCTGATTTAAAGAACTGAAAATCACCATCGGTAATGCTAAAAACGCAGATAGGAGCTGCTAAGATGCGAGCTGCCGTCTGGGTTGCTTCGTCAAAGACGGGTATGCTTTCGTCAGCTAGCAGTCCTAGCTCTTGAACAGCGCGAACACGTTGTCGTTCTGAATCTACAGGGTGTGAGTTTTTCATATGACGTGTCAAATTTTCAGGGGAATGAATAGTTGACAGGCCAGTGTCCATGACGTACCTAGCACTTTGCTTCATTGACTCCGGTCATACATCAAAAGCTTTACAGTTCAAGCATTCCCTGTCTCTGCATATCTTAAACCCGCTAAGGGTCAGTACTTCACTAGAGAATGTGCTTAAAGCTGTAAAACCTCATACCTAAGATTAAGTAAAAATACTGGCGTCAGCAATACTTTATTCAACTTGCTTAAAGCAAGCAGTCTCAAAGCATTTCCTGAAACTAATGCCATGAAGAAACGATGAGGAAACTCAGAAATGAATGTCGTTTCTATGAAGCTAACAGCCGCAAAAGTCTCTGCCGCTATGAAGGTGGATAGAAGCAGTTCTGTACGAGTATGATGGCCTTGACTGGCTAAGCTGCTTGACCCGCTACGCCCAAACAGGATGATTTAGAAGTGCAGCCATAGCGCGAACGCCTCGTAGCTGATTGGAGAGGGGTAAATGCCCTGCGGGAGCTGATAAATTCCAGATAAATTCGTTTGGATAACGAGTCCAAACATTGCCTTTTTTCCAGGCAATTTTGTGCCAAAGTTTTTCCCAGTTTTGATTGTTGCTCAGCCAAATTTCTCGCTGTTTCGCAAAGCCAAACTTTCCTTCTGAATAAACCTGCCATAGCTGGTCTAAAGTGCGTAAATCTTCGGCGGGAAAATTTTCGACTTCTGTAAAATAAAGCCAGCCGCGCTGAACCGCTCCTTCACCAGCAAGCTGACATAAGTGCTTTAAAGTCAGGCGATCGGCGGCTTCAAATTCCTGTCTTACCAAATCTTGCTGCAGGTCGGCGTAGTCTATTCCTTGTTTAGAAGTTAGCTCGACTAAGCCCTGGGGCCAGTGCTTTTGCAAAAACGCTTCTGTCTCAGGAGTCTGGCTTTGCCAAAGCAGGCGATAAGCTGTGCCGTCTAGGTAGGTGACTGGCTGTTGCCGTCTGGCCGATAAGAACTCCATCAAGGGTTCCAGGCCGCTATCAGCCATCGTGGCTAGCTGATGCAGCGCTGAGAGCTGCTTTTTAGGATTGTCGGCACGCAGTTGAGCCAGAAGTTCTGCGATCGGGCTGGAGTTGGCAGGCGCGGAATTAGTGGCAAAGCTGCTCATATCAAAACTAAGGGACTCACGTTCCCATAGATCATAGAAGGGATTGACGCCGCAAGCTAGAGGGAGTTGGCTGATAGCTACTGGGATTCGCCGTCGTGGGGTGGACGATAGCCATGTTCAAAGGCAAACCGAATTAGCTGAGAGCGATTGTCTAGGGCAAGCTTGCTGAGAATGTTGCTCAAGTGCGTCTGCACGGTGCGCGGACTGATGAAGAGGCGATCGCCGATTTGCTTATTGGTGTAGCCCTGGATGACTTCCCAAAAGACTTTTTCTTCGGCTGGGGTGAGCGGCAAAGGCTGGGGTGTTTCTGCTTCCGAGGACTCAGACTGGACATTGGCCTGCTGAATCAGACGGACAATTTCGGAGTGAATGCGCCGCGATCGCTCTAGCTGAGCTTCAATCTTGGCGACTAGTTCCCGGGGATGAAATGGCTTAACGAGATAATCATCTCCTCCGATATTGTGTCCCTGGACCCGATCGTCAACTTCACCGCGACTGGAGAGAAAGATAAAAGGGACTAGCTGCCCAATGCGGCTCGATCGCAAGCGTCCGCAAAATTCTAGACCGTCCATCTCTGGCATCATCACGTCTGACACCACCAGATCGGGCGGTTCTTCCTCGAACAGAGTCAGCCCTTCTACGCCAGAAGCCGCTCCCCGGACAATATAACCCCGGTCTTCTAAGTGTCGGGTCAGAGCGGTTCGGAGCGTAATATCGTCATCTACTAATAAAATTCTTTTCATCCACCTTAATTAGAAACGATTATGAAGAGCCACAGCCTATACCGGGAGACAATTTGGAGATCTACCCAATAGTTTGTAAAACCATTCTCTACGGTATCTAATGGGTGTCTGACATTAACTGTAATTAAATTTGCAAATTATGGGGAAGCCAATCCATATCTCAAAATTAAACATATCTGCTGCTGCACGAACTTATTAGGTGTTGCACTTAGCCGATACTCTTGATAAATATCGTAAGTCAGACTAGCCAAACTCATCAAATTTTATGTACCAAAAGATCTCGCCGCCTGAAACCGGCCACAAAATCACTTTTCAAAATGGCGAGCCTGTCGTCCCAGATGATCCCATTATTCCCTTTATTCGCGGAGACGGCACAGGCGTCGATATCTGGCCCGCAACCCAGAAAGTTTTGGATGCAGCGGTCAGAGCAGCCTATGGCAGTCAGCGTCAGATTGTCTGGTTCAAGGTTTATGCGGGGGATGAAGCCTGCGATAAGTACGGCACGTATGAGTACCTGCCTGAAGATACGCTACAGGCTATTCGCGAATACGGCGTGGCGATCAAAGGACCGCTGACAACGCCGGTCGGCGGCGGCATTCGCTCTCTCAATGTGGCCCTGCGGCAAATTAACGATCTCTACGCCTGTGTACGGCCCTGCCGTTACTATACGGGGACGCCCTCGCCTCATAAGCAGCCAGACAAGCTAGATGTGATTGTCTACCGGGAAAACACTGAGGACATTTATTTGGGCATCGAGTGGAAGCAGGGCAGTGAAATGGGCGATCGCCTAATCAAGCTGCTAAACGACGACCTGATTCCGGCGACACCAGAACACGGCAGCAAGCAAATTCCCTGGGATTCGGGTATTGGTATCAAGCCGATTAGCAAAACAGGTTCACAGCGGCTGGTGCGCCGAGCGATTAAACATGCGCTTCAGCTCCCCAAGGCTAAGCAGATGGTGACCTTGGTGCATAAAGGCAACATCATGAAGTACACCGAAGGCGCGTTTCGAGACTGGGGCTATGAGCTGGCGACGAGTGAATTTCGGCAATCCTGCGTGACCGAGCAAGAGTCCTGGGTGCTGAGCAATAAAGAGAGCAACCCGGATATCTCAGTAGATGAGAACGCCCGCAAGATCGAACCGGGCTATGATTCTCTCACCCCAGAAAAACAGGCGGCAGTCAGAGCAGAAGTGACCCAAATTCTAGGGGCGATCTGGGATAGCCACGGCAACGGCCAGTGGAAAGACAAAATCATGGTGAACGATCGCATCGCCGACAGTATTTTTCAGCAGATTCAGACGCGCCCGGATGAGTATTCTATCTTGGCAACGATGAATCTCAACGGGGATTATCTCTCAGATGCCGCTGCCGCAATTGTCGGCGGTCTGGGGATGGGGCCGGGAGCCAATATTGGCGATCAGTGCGCTATTTTTGAAGCTACCCACGGCACTGCTCCCAAACATGCCGGACTCGATCGGATTAATCCCGGTTCGCTAATTCTCTCCGGGGTGATGATGCTGGAGTATTTAGGCTGGCAGGAGGCGGCTGATTTGGTTCGTAACGGCATCAGTACGGCGATCGCTAACCATCAGGTCACCTACGATCTAGCCCGCATGATGGATCCGCCAGTAGAGCCGCTGAAGTGTTCCGAGTTTGCTGAAGCGATTATCAGCCACTTTGATCAGTAGTGAGCTGGCTAGAAACCGGGTTTGGCGCCGTCGCGTTGAGACAAAACGGCTGCGGGGCAGGCTCGGTTTCTAGGTTCCTAGGGGTTGTAGTTATTGGGATAATCTTGGGGACCCCAGGATGAAGAGCCTAAGGGATTAGAAAAAGTCTGAATTTCGCCGCCGCCAATATAGGAACCGGGGGGACGGGGCACGGAGGAAGAATTATTAAACTGGGGCTGGGGCTGAATATACTGGCTGCCAGGGCTAGTTGGCAGTGTGGGAGTCGCTGAGCGATTGGGCAGGCCGTTGAAGCGGGGCTGGGTTTGGGGCAAGCCAGGGGTGGTCAAATTGGTGTAGGCATTCCCAGACGGGTAGTTGTTCGGCGCTAGGTTGAGGGTGGCGGGGGGCGTATAGCCTGTGGTACCCGGTGGCGGCGACATGTTGGGCGTGGTCGGAATGTAGCGCAGGGGAGCGGCTCCGACAGGCGTATTTCCCTGGGCAGCAGCAGGAATCTCGGCATTCGAGAATTGACTAGGACTAGTCGTTTGAGCGCTAGCTGAATTAGGGGATTGTCCGGCAGGCGATCGCGTTTCTGAGGTGCCCGCTGTCTGACTGGGTAAACGACCGAGGGCTTCCTGGAGAGCACTGGACTGTCCGGCTGGAGAGGCAGCTTCAGGATTAAGCAGCGTTGCCAAATTGGCTGCCGAAGCTAGGCTGGGAGGAGAAGCCGTACCAGACGAGGTGTCCGCTTGAGCAGAGGATGGAGTCCTATAGGGGGCGTAAGAACTGCTGGGACGAATTTGGGCCTGATTCGTTTGATTCGTGATTTCGGATAGCTGGTTAAACAGGGTATCTTCCGGCGTTTCAGCAGCTTGAATCGTGGGAGTAGAGGCTGCCAAATCATTAAACAAAACGGCTAGACTGTCGACCTGGGATAGCTGCGCCTGTTCGTCTAAGGTCAGCTCGGTTTCGGGAATTTGAGCACTAGGCGATTCAGTGTCAATTTCAAAGGCATCTGACCATTCAGGGTGCTGGCGATATTCCCACAGGACAACCCCCAGCAGCGTCACTACCAAAATCGGCGCCCAGACAATAGGCCGAGCCGCAGGCTGCAGGCGAGCAAACAAGTATCGAACTGAGGGAGGAATTGCCATATCGCTGAAACCGCTAGTCGGGTACCTGTGACTCTAAACTAGTCAGCTTCAATAAGCTAACAAGCTCTGAATCTGAGTCAATTCTAGCCAAAGGATGAGTTGCAGACCGTCAAAAGGCAAAAATGCCGCTGGGAAATTAACAGAAGTAGCTTACAGATCGTTGCAAACTGTCCCGAACTCAGCGAAATGTATGCCAAATTAATGGCTCAGTAGGCGTAAAAACTGCAGAAAAGCAGTATAGGCTATTGAAAATGTCATCACGCCTCTGCGCCGTTGTCTATCTGCATTTAAAAGCCTATGGTTCATCAATCGGATAAAGCTGCATCCAGCCAAACGCCGCTGATGCCGCCGCCTGCCAGATCCCGCTCAGGCGTTTCATTTACCATTGCGGCTAAAACGTCTACGGCTGCAAGTTTTTCTCGGAACTTAACTCGTCCGCTAGAACTCCCCGCGCCTGTGGTAGCCGAGAGCGATCGCGCTGTAGACCCAGCGGCGCTGCCCGTGATGCCGACTGCCGGCGAT
Source organism: Leptolyngbya sp. SIO4C5 (assembly GCA_010671965.1). GTDB lineage: Bacteria > Cyanobacteriota > Cyanobacteriia > Phormidesmidales > Phormidesmidaceae > Sphaerothrix > Sphaerothrix gracilis. Next base: position 2,201 of record JAAHIC010000047.1, on the reverse strand, counting down.
TTGCCAGCGCTGCCTAGAGTTAAGCGAACCGCTTTTAGCAGTCACCGACATGAGGCCAATCCGGCCCTAGCGATGACTCTGCTGCAGGAGATTGGCAGCAACGTGGAACAGTGGCAGAGCGAACTGCGCCGAGTTTTACTGGCTATCCAGGCTATCTATATGGAAGGCCCGATTGTAGATGGCTGGCTAGAGTCAGACGTGCGCAACTTAGCCAAAGTCCCTGATATCAAGTCTTCAGAATCAGCCGTATGGCGATATGGCGACATTGAGCAGCTACAAAGCTATATTCAAACTCAAATGGAAGCAGCGGCGACGGCAACGCCAGCGGCCCAGACAGCTCCTCAGACGCAATATCATCTTTGCAGTCTCAACGCGGAGGGACGTCTGCAATGCCAACCCTGCCCGCCAGAGCAGCTTTCCACCGTCAGCCTCGCTATTGCCCGCCATCAGAAAATTCGTCAGCTGCTCAATCAAAAACAGTATTTAGAAGCGCGGCTGAAGCGAGCCGTAGAGGTTTTGACCTCTGCCCGTGGTGAGTTAGGACTGAGTCCCACTGACGACAGCTAAGCCCTTCTACCAGCCCCAGGTCCCCGTACCGCCCTTGAAGGGGCCGACAATATCTGGCGTGATCCAACCGCCATAAAAGTCTCCCTGCTGGGCCTGCACTTGTTCCCCATCTACATAACAGGCATCCACTTTAGCTGGGTAGAAGGCGACATAGTTCTGAATTGCCTGAAAACGGGGCGTGGGCTCCGGGTAGTACCAGGCTACATTTTCAACTTGGCGATCGCCGACGCTGAGCGTGTAGTAAGCAGCTCGGCCTTTCCATTCGCAAAACGACGACCCAGAGGTAGGCTGCAAATGCTCTAGTTGAATATCTGCGGGCGGAATGTAGTAGACGGGGGGATGGCTTGTTTCTAGAACTCGCTGCGCCCGATGCGTATCGGCCACGGTGATGCCGTTAAAAACAACCTGAATATGTTTGTTAGAAGCTTCTAATTTAGGAGGCCGGGGGTAGTCCCAAACAGATTCCTGCCCTGGCCCTGGCTCAATTCGCCGCTGCACCATGTGCGTCTGGATTCAACTGTACGTCTGTTTCATTTTATCGCTCTTGCCAGCGCTTGAGCTGGGCCTGCGCCCCGTTGTAGGCCGCCGTATCGGGGGGGACTAGCACGGCGGCCTGAATTGCGGCCTCAAATCGCCCCTGGGCGGCGCGAGCGCGGGCAATGCTGAAAATTTCTTGGCTGAGCTGATCAATACGCGCCTGAGCCTGCTCGTATTCTGGATGCTCCGCTGGGATTTGCCGCAGCAGGCCAATGGCATCTTGAAAGGAGGCCGCCTGTCCGGGCTGCAGCATTGTTTGGGCCTGCTGTAGTCGGGCCTGGCTGAGCTGCCGCGCCTGCCAGTAGCCAATTTGCGTTTGGGCCTGAGGGTATAGGTCGGTGGCTGCTGCCGGAATAAAGCTAGCGGCTGCAATCGCCGCCGTTAAGTCTCCGGCATTTGCGGCGGCATTAGCCAGATCTAACAGGGACTGGCTCCACTGTTCAACTAGCTGCTGCGCTTCCTGATGAAAAGGCTCCCCCGGCGGAATTGGGTTCACCTGGGCGATCGCGGCCTCTAAGCTAGCAGCTTGCTCAGGCTGCACTGTTTGCCGGGCCAATTCAATGCGGGCCTGATTATCGGCTACCTGCTGGGCCAGTCCAGCTTCGGCCTGCTCCTGCAGGCGATTGAAAGTATCATCCCGATTGGCAGCGGGTACCTGCTCCAGCCAGCGGATAGCTTCAGCGTAGCGCTGCTGGGCGATCGCCTGCTGCCCCTGCTCTAAAGCCGAAAGGGTCGGCGTGGTGGTTAGGCTTGACAGATATTCGCTAAACAAAGGGCTGGCCGTCGTCTCTGTCTCAGTTGTCTCTAGGGAGGCAGCGGGCGGAGTTGGCCCTGACGCCACCACCTCAGTTGCCTGATCTGGCGCTGCGGAACGAGGAGATTCTGGATTGGGAGCCGGGGGCTGATTCGGCAGCGGCAGCAAGTCAAAGCGCCCCAGGATCAGTAACAGCAGCGTTGCGATTAGGGCAATTGAGGTGGTGGCGTCAGGGCCAACTCCGCCCGCTGCCTCCCTAGAGACAACTGAGACAGAGACGACGGCCAGCCCTTTGTTTAGCGAATATCTGTCAAGCCTAACCACCACGCCGACCCTTTCGGCT
>JAAHIC010000469.1 GCA_010671965.1 Leptolyngbya sp. SIO4C5 | reverse complement strand
TTGTAACCCTGAGAATTACCGTAGAACCTGACGGTAATTCTCAGGGTTACAGAAGTTCCGGCCTGGATCGCCCGCAAAGTTGCCGGATTCTCAATTGTGCAAGTCCCTTGCAGAGGATCCAGCTCGATCAGCTGTGGTGCGGAATCCATCAAAGTGGGTTGCTCGCCTGGAATATCACCGGCATCAGGGGTAGGATCTAAGGATAGCTGAGCCACAAAAGCCGCGTTTTGCCCTGTCGCACTACCGCTGACGTTCACCGTCCCTAGGCCATCATCTGATTCTGTCTCCCCCTCGCTATCGTCGCGAGTCTCTTCTGTATTCGCAGCCCCCCTGTCTTCTGAACCAGCAGCGCCACTGTCTTCGCGATTGGTGTTCTCTTCAGGTATGCCTGTGTCACCCGTATTGCGGTCTGGGCGATCGCCCGTGTTTTGGCCCGTATTTTCACCTGCCCGCTGTCCGGTGTCGGCTGCACGCCCTTGCGGCTGACCGACTGCATCCTGAGTTGTTTGGCGATCGCGCGTTTGCGTCCCGCCTGAGGTCGAAGTTTCAACCTCACGAGTCTCCTGGTTCGTGTCTGAGATATCTGAGGAGCCTGCCGCCTCAATAGCGTCTTGGGTGTCTGTAGGCTGAGGTTCTATGGCAGAGTTAGGGGCAGTAGATGATGGGGAGGGGGCTGGCGTATTGGCTTCTGTCGCTGAAGTCGTTTCGGCTGAGGGAGCAGTAACGGCGGCTTCCGTCGCTGTGTCAGTGGGGGTATCAACTAGCTCAATTGGTACGACTGGTGATCCTGACTGTGTTAATGCTGGCTGCGATCGCAGCAAAATCGGCCAGCCCAGCAGCCACACTAGCCCATGCAGCAGAACGGCTAAAGCGGTCAGCTTGGGCCATAGGCGACGCGGATCTCGGTGCCGCAGCCAGATTGGGGCATCAGGAAAGGACACGGCCATAAATTGCTAGCGAGACAGCAGCGTAGAGGATTCTGCCTGAGAATAAACCCTCATTCCAAACGTTAACACTGCTTCGTCAATTCCTCGTAGCTGCAGCGATCCCATTGGCTGCATCTGAGCCTCCGGCAAAAATCGCGCCACCGACTGCGACAGTAAAATACAGTCGGCCTCAGCGGCTTCCTGCAGCCGGGCCGCAATATTGACGCTGGGGCCAATTGCCGTATAGTCAGTTCGTTCAGCACTGCCAAACATGCCGACAACGGCATGGCCTTGATGAATGCCGCAGCGGAACTGCAAAGTCCCTAAGCCTTGAGCCTGCCAGCGCCGATTGAGCTGGTCTAGGCTGCGATACATTTGCTGGGCCGTGGCGATCGCTCGTCGTGCCTGCTGTTCGGGCAGCAGTTCCTCTGGCGCACCGAACAGGGCCAAGATGCCGTCTCCCATAAACTTGTCTACCGTACCGCCATTGTCAAAAATGACCTGACTCATCGCCGCTAAATACTCATTTAGCATGGCGGCTATGCGCTCTGCCTGCAGGCGGGTCGAAAGCTGGGTGAAGCCAATAATATCGCTAAAAAGAACGGTGACTAAGCGCGGTTCCGGCTGTAGGTCGAGCTGTAAATTACCCTGAGCCGCTTTTTGCACTAAGGCTGGCGGCAGAAATCGCTTCAGCACAGATTCAGTCAGATAGGTATTGAGTTCGGCGACGCGACGCTCATTGGCTTTGAGGGCTAGCAAATTGCGAACCTCAGCTAGCAGCTCCCGATCGTTGAAGGGTTTGGACAGGTAGGCGTCAGCCCCTTCCTCCGCCCCGCTAATTCGGGTGGCGTCGTCAGCTTTGGCCGTTAGCAAAATGATGGGAATGCCCTGAATAGCCTCGTCAGCACGCACCTGACGAATCAGCTCCAAACCAGAGATTCCCGGCATCATCAGGTCTGTCACAATTAGGTTAGGGAGCCACTGCCGAATTGCCGTCAAGCCCATCTCGCCGTCCGCCGCCACCCGCACGCTGTAGCCCGATCGCCGTAAAATATTTGCTACATAGGTTCGCAAATCAGGATGGTCATCCACCACCAAAACGCGAGATTGATGGGGGGAAGCCGGATCGTCTTCAACTTCAGCCAGCGCTTCAGCAATACTTTCTGACGACTGCAGCGCCTCAATGTCGGCTAGCTCAACAGCAGCGCGTTGAATATCAAAGTCAGCCGCATCTTTGAGCAGGCGATGAGGCGGCAAATGCTCTGTGCCAACGGGGAGCTGCACGCTGAAGATAGTCCCCTCGCCATACTTTGAACTGACGGCAATCTGACCGCCATGCAGCTCTACCAGCTCCTTAGCGATCGCTAGGCCCAGCCCCGTCCCCTCAGACTGTCGGCTGGCTGAACCATCCGCCTGACGAAAGCGCTCAAACAAATAGGGAATTTGGTCTGCCAGAATCCCAATGCCCGTATCTTCTATCTGCAATACAACTTGCTGCGGCTCAGCTATCAGCCTCACTATAATCCTGCCGCCAGCAGGCGTAAACTTCATGGCATTTGAGAGCAGGTTGTAAATGACCTTATCAAACTTTTCTAAGTCCAAATACAGGATGGAGCGGGCCGCGGGTAAATCAGTCAGCAGCTCTATTGCTTTGCGATCGCAGTAAGGACGAAAAGCCTCAACCACCCGGCCAATAAACGGTACTAGCTCACAAGGTCTAAAGGTGGGCTGCATCTGCCCTGCATCCAAACGCTGCAGATCTAAAAGCTGATTTACCAGCCGCAGCAGCCGCCGACCGTTACGTAGGGTTATCTGAGATTGCTCGTAGCTCAGTCCTTGTCCTTGGGCGATCGCCGCCTCTAGCGGACCAATGGTCAGCGTCAGCGGCGTACGAAACTCATGGGAAATATTTTGAAAGAATTCCGTCTTGAGGCGATCGAGTTCTAGCAGACTCTCAGCCTGCTGGCGCGTTTTTTGATACAGACGGGCCTGCTGCACCGCGATCGCCGCCTGCGCTGCCACAGACTGAGCCAGGTCAATTTCATCTTGCTGCCAAACGCGGGGACCGGACTGCTCCAAATAGATGCTGCCAATAATGCTACTCTCCGCCAGCAGGGGAACTGCCAGAACGGCAGTTGTAGGGTCAGCTGGGTGAATGCCATTATCTCCAGCTTCCTCATTTTCAGCCTTGTGCACATCAATGACGACGGGGCGCTGGGTGGTATTAAGCTGCTGCAAAATGGCGTCATCGGCAATGGCGCTGAGAGCCATCCCAGCGTCAGAGGTTGACTGCGCTGCAGCCTGCATTTCAGGTTCAACCTCAGTAAATGGAGCAGCCGCAACCAGGTCTTCCTCTAAAGCCCGATAGCGGCTAACACAGCGGACATAGCCCGCCTCTGGAAACCAGAGGGAAAGGGCGCACTTATCCACCTTTAAAGCCAGACCCAGCTTTTGAGTAATGGCCGCAAAAATCTGCTGGGGATCTAGGCTGGAGCGAATTGCCTGAGTAATGGTGTTGATTAAGACTTCTCGCTGAGCCAGAGACTGAATCCGCTCGTAAGTCGTCATTTGAGTAACCGCCAGAGCAGCCTGGTCAGCCATCGTCACCAATAGCTGGACTTCATCATTACTCCAGCTACGGATCTGTCCGCACTCATGCAGCGCTAAAACAGCAACCAGTTCCTGCTTGAAAATCAGCGGTATCAGCAGACTTGATTGAATGCCTAATGACTGATAGACCTGCAGCACATCGGCATCGACCGTCTCTGCCTGCAGTGTAGACCAGTCTGAGCAGCTAACCTGCTGCACTATCTGAGTCTGCCAGATAGTATGCTGCAGCTTGCTAAAGTCTGAAGGCTTGGTTTTAGCAAGCTGATCGGGCTTGCCGTAGACGAAGTAGGGCGAATCGCGGGTAATGTCAAACGTCAGCAGAATACACCAGTCAACCTCAATGGTTTGACCCACTGTATTCACAATAGTCTGCAGCATCTGACGCGAGCTTTCAGCACTATGAATAGTGCTGGTCACCGCGTTGAGCAGGGTTTCTTGGCGCAGCACTCTAGCTAAATCTGCCGTGCGAGCTTCTAAGACGCGATGGGTTTCCACCGCCTGCTGCACGATGTTTTTGAGATCGCTTTCTTCCCAAGGCTTCGTCACATATTTGAAGACCTTGCCAGCATTGATGGCCTCTACCAGATCTTCAACATCTGTATACCCCGTCAGCATGATGCGAATGATATTGGGATATCGCTCGGCCACCTGACTCAGAAGCTCAGTGCCGCTCATACCCGGCATCCGCTGGTCAGAAATAACCACCGCCATATCCGGCTGCGCTGCCAAAATTTCTAGCGCCGCTGAACCGCTACTGGCCCGAAAAACGCGAAAGCTACGAAAAAATGTGCGATAGAGCAGATCTAGATTGTCTGACTCATCATCGACAACCAGAATTTTAGCTTTAGCGACCGACTTGTCAAAACTTGGCTGAGAGATAACCATGAACTACAGCACAAACCTGGAAAAGCTGTTTATCGATCATTGACTAGCAAAGCTGCCCGCTTTTGAGCTGTTTACGACACCCGCGCTAGACATACGGAAGCGCCCATTAGAACAAAAATTAGA
>JAAHIC010000468.1 GCA_010671965.1 Leptolyngbya sp. SIO4C5 | reverse complement strand
CCTTGGTTAGCAGCTTTTTAATATCAATCCCTTGATTGCCCAACTGCATAGCCGTCTGCGTTACCAGATAGTCCACTTCGCGCTGGACTAAGGTTTGCGGCACTTCTGCTTCTAGGTGGCTGACTAAAGCCTCTAGCAGAGCACTTTCTTTATTAGATTGGGTCTGTTTCTCCGCGTCCTGGCTGTAGCGTTCTTCCAAAGAAGCTCGCAGTTCTGCCAGAGTCTCAAACTCACTCACCTCTTGGGCAAAGTCATCGTCTAGCTCAGGCAGTTCCTTCTCTTTGAGTTCTTTTAGCGTGATTGTAAAGACTGCCGGCTGGCCCGCTAGCTCCTGCTGCGGATAGTCTTCCGGGAAGGTAACTTCAATGTCTTTAGTCTCGTCGGGCTGCATACCCACAATGCCGTCTACAAAACCGGCAATAAACCGACCTTCGCTCAGCTCTAGCTGAAAATCTTCGGCGCTGCCCCCTTCAAATTCTTCTGGTTCTTCACCCTCAATCAGGCGCTTGCCAACAAAATCAATAACCACGACATCACCTGCCTCAGCGGCCCTGTTCTCAATGGGTACCAGCGTAGCCAGATTCTCGCGATAGTCCTCTAGGACTGAGTCTACTTTCTCGGGTTCGTATTTGATCTCTTCTGCCTGAACCGAAAGATTTTTATAGTCCGTTAGAGAAACTCTAGGCGGCACGTCCACCGTTGCCGAGAAAGTCAGCACTTGTCCAGGCTGATACTGAGCGATTAAATCCTCAAAAGAGGTTTTGAGCTGATAGTTACCGATCGCCTCAATTTTTTCCTGCTCGACAGCCTGTTCCACAGCATCTTGAACCAGCTCCTCAATGGCAGCAGCTTTTACCTGAGCCTGACCAAAGCGCTGTAACAGAACTTGACGGGGAACTTTCCCTTTGCGAAACCCAGGAATATTCGCAGAGCGCATAAACTTACGCAGCACCTGATCGTATGCCTGCTTTGACATCTCTGCGGGGATCTCAATTTCTAAGCCAATCTGGCTATCGGGCAACTTTTCCTGAGTAACTTTCATCGAATTCCTTAAATTTTTAGCAACTGATCCAGCTCCGGACTATCCGTAAACGAGACCCTTTCTTCAATTAATCGCAGTTAGCTATCATAGCGGATTCTTCCCAGCAGCGAGTATCTACCGTAAGGAATCTTGCTAGGAAAGCTGGACGGCGTGGCAGGGCTATCGAGATCAAAGCGGCGGAAAGTTAAGACAATTAAGGCAAAAAGGCTGTGGAAATTAACAAAGTTAAATCAATAAAGCTGGCTTAATTTTGCTAGCTACAGTAGTGTGGAGTGAGCTTTAGCGATATTGTGTAGGCATCCGCCTTGACGCCTCTCAGCCCGCTTCAGGCGCTCAGGCCATCAATGTCAAGAAATTTCTTCCGACACTTCTAACACTAAGAGACTCTCACAGCCCACCGGCAGCAACGCAGCTCAACGTTCCCCTTAGCCAGAACAGCCAAAATTTATCGCTTGGCACTGTAACAGAATTTAAATCCCTGCCAAAGCCAACCATCTTCAACAGTTTTGCTCACTTGCCTTGATCTCTAAATCCAATCCTGTACAACAAACTTTAAGGAGGAACCTCGCTTGTCCCAGTCTTACAGAGTTGCCGTTTTAGGTGCCACCGGTGCTGTAGGCACAGAATTACTTTCTCTGCTAGAGAGCCGCCAGTTTCCGATCGCCGAGTTAAAGCTACTGGCTTCTGCCCGCTCAGCGGGTAAAAAGATTGCTTTTCAGGGGGCCAACCTCACTGTTGAGCCGCTAGATGAACATGCTTTCGATAATGTTGATTTGGTGTTGGCCTCTGCGGGTGGCAGCGTTTCGCGGCAGTGGGCACCTAAAGCAGTTGAGGCAGGTGTTGTTGTCATTGATAATTCCAGTGCGTTTCGGATGGATCCTCAAGTGCCCTTAGTGGTGCCTGAGGTGAATGCGGCGGCGGCAGGTCAACATAGCGGTATTATTGCTAATCCCAACTGTACGACAATTTTAATGAGTCTGGCGGTTTGGCCGCTCCATCAGGTGCAGCCGGTGCAGCGAATTGTGGTCTCGACCTATCAGTCTGCGAGTGGAGCTGGTGCCCGCGCGATGGAAGAGGTGAAAAAACAGGCGCAGGCAATCCTAAATGGAGAAACCGCGATCGCCGAAGTCTTGCCCTATCCGCTAGCCTTTAATCTTTTTCCCCATGACTCCAAGCTGACAGAGGCGGGGTACTGCGAGGAAGAGATGAAGATGGTCAATGAAACCCGCAAGATTTTTGGGGCTGAGTCGCTCAAAGTTACGGCAACCTGTGTTCGGGTTCCCGTCTTACGGGCACACTCAGAAGCCGTTAACTTAGAATTTGAACAGCCTTTTGATATCGCCTCGGCCAGAGAAATTCTGTCTAATGCCCCTGGTGTACGGCTGGTAGAGGACTGGCAGGCAAACCATTTCCCCATGCCTATTGAAGCTAGCGGTCAAGATGAGGTGCTAGTCGGTCGAATTCGGCAAGACCTATCCCATCCGTGTGGGTTAGAACTGTGGTTAAGCGGCGATCAGATTCGCAAGGGAGCTGCCCTGAACGCGATTCAAATTGCTGAGCTGCTGGTGGCTAAGCGCTGGTTAGCGGTACCGACCCTAGCTTAGACAAGAGAGCTGACAGCTGCTCTGTTTTCGGGCATAGAAACAAATTGACGATTGTTTCATTTCTGTCAGTGGTTTCTGGAAAAAAGCTGTCTTCAAGTCTTTTGTGATTAGAATGCAGAGATAAGGCCAAGTTTCATGAACGTAAGGAGCTTAAATGGGCACAACTGAGTTCGGGCAAGTCCTGACTGCCATGATTACCCCTTTCAACCGGGAAGGCGCGGTCAACTACGCTCTAGCAGAAAAGCTTGCTGCCCATTTAGCTGACAACGGAACTGATACCCTAGTTGTCTGTGGTACAACTGGGGAGTCTCCTACCCTGAGCTGGGATGAGGAATATACTCTCTTTCGCGTTGTGCAGCAGGCCGTTTCAGGCAAAGCCAAGATTATTGCTGGAACCGGCTCTAACTCTACCCAAGAGGCGATTTCGGCGACGCAAAAGGCCAGTAAACTGGGTTTAGAGGGGGCATTGCAGGTAGTGCCCTACTACAACAAACCGCCGCAGGAAGGGCTTTATCTGCATTTCAGCAGCATCGCTAAAGCCGTACCTGACTTGCCTTTAATGCTCTACAACGTACCTGGGCGGACTGGGCAAACCCTTCTACCAGAGACAGTAGCCCGGCTGGCAGAAATACCCAACGTTGTGGCTATTAAGGAGGCCAGCGGTAATTTAGATCAGGTCAGCCAGATTCGGCGATTAACACCGCCTGAGTTTGCCATTTATTCCGGTGATGACGCGCTAACGCTGCCGCTGCTGGCAGTCGGCGGTATCGGCGTTGTTAGCGTTGCCAGCCATCTAGCGGGCAAGCAGATGCAGCAGATGATTCAGGCATTTAAGGCTGGGCAAGTAGAGCAAGCAACTGCCATTCATATTCAGCTTTTACCGTTATTTAAAGGACTTTTCCTGACGACCAATCCCATCCCTGTTAAAACAGCACTGGCCCTGCAAGGCTGGGACGTTGACTACTTCCGTCTACCCCTATGCGCAGCCCCACCAGCTCTCAAGCAAGAGCTACAGGATATTTTGCAGGCTGTTGAGCCGCAGTGAAAAGTTGGGCGCTGGGTTGGTAGGGGCGATCGCTGAACCCACACAAGTCTCTAGAACAATTGAATAAACTTTTTCCATCGACAATCTCTCTAGATTTGCGCCGGCCTGTCGTTTTCCGGTCTTAGTCCCACCCCAATTTTTTAACCTTACATTTTTATCTGTTAGGAGTTCTATCCCTGAATGTTTACAGAACAAACCGATACCAATCAAGCCCTAAAGGTGATTCCTCTAGGCGGACTGCACGAAATTGGTAAGAATACCTGCGTCTTTGAAACCAATGACGAAATCATGCTGCTAGACGCCGGGCTTGCCTTTCCGACCGATGGTATGCACGGCGTTAATATCGTGCTGCCAGATGTCACCTATCTGCGTGAGAACAGCCACAAAATCAAAGGCATGATTGTGACTCACGGCCACGAAGATCATATTGGCGGGATTGCCTTTCACCTAAAGCAGTTTGATATCCCGGTGATCTACGGCCCACGGCTGGCTATGGCCCTGCTAGAGGGCAAGCTAGAAGAGGCCGGTGTGAGCGATCGCACTGAGCTGCGGACTGTACGCCCCCGCGAAATGGTGCGGATTGGCAAATCGTTTATTGTTGAGTACATCCGTAACACTCACTCTATTGCCGACAGTTTTACGGTGGCGATTCATACGCCCGTCGGCGTCGTCATTCACAGCGGCGACTTCAAGGTAGATCACACCCCTGTTGACGGTGAGTTCTTTGATTTTCAAAAGCTAGCCGAGCATGGAGAGCGGGGCGTGCTGTGCCTGATCAGCGACTCGACCAACGCGGAAGTCCCTGGACACACACCCTCTGAGCGATCGGTTTATCCCAACCTCGATCGGAGGGTGTGTGTCCAGG
>JAAHIC010000467.1 GCA_010671965.1 Leptolyngbya sp. SIO4C5 | reverse complement strand
TTGAAAAGTGTTGGGCCTGGCTGAAAAGCCGGATTCGCAAGCAGTTCGCGTTGTCAGCCAATTTGCGCACGGCGATGGAGGACGTTCTTAGGCAGGCAGCGTCCTAATAAAAGTGGCTACAGCTATATCTGCAGCGTAGCTCAGGATTTTAAGCCTAGGCGAGATGACGTCCAGGCAAGATGTCCTGAGCTGCGCCACTTTTGCTGTACACAAAGCTAACCCATATTCGTTCAAGCGCACTGAGAATCATAGCCTGATTACTCCTGGTAATAGTCCGCTCCCTGATTCACAAACTCCAGCGTGTACGCTTGAGTATAGTCAGTGTCAGCCTCCGCAATGCCAGCTTCTACCATCGTGTCAAAGTAGGACTTCCAGCGTTCGTCGGTCATCGCGCCAATACCGTCAGTTTCTGCTTCTCCTGAGATCAAAATGCCGTATTCCTGCATCTTCTCAATGCCATAGGCAATCTGCTCATCGGTCATTTCAGGATTGGCCTGCTTGATTAGCTCGTTGCCAGGGGCCGGGTCTTCAAAATAGCTGTACCAGCCTTTGATAGAGGCTTCCACAAATCGCCGGACTAAATCAGGATTGTCCTCCACCAGTTCCTGACGGGTTTCAATCGTGGTGGAGTAAGGATCGTAGCCATAGTCTGCCAGCAGGAAGACCACAGGTTCAAATCCGCCCTCTTTTTGGATTGCTAGCGGCTCTGAGCTGAGATAGCCCTGCTGGGCTGAGCTTTCATCAGCTAAGAACGGGCCAGGATTGAAGTTGTAGGGACGCTTCATATCCTCGGTGAAATCATACTTAGCCACTAATAGAGGCCAGTAAGTGGTGTTTGCAGAAGCCGAAATGAAGATAGGCCGCCCCTTGAGATCTTCTAGCGTTTCAACTCCCTGATCCGGATGAGCTAGCAGTACTTGTGGATCTTTCTGGAAGATGGCGGCAACCGTCACTTTGGGAATGCCTTCCTGCACGGCAGTGATGGCGTCTGCCCCAAAACCCATGAAGAAGTCAACAGCGCCGCCCATTAGGAGCTGAGTGCCGTTTACCTGAGGGCCGCCCATTTTGATCGTGACGTCTAGGCCATAATCTTCATAAATGCCTGTTGCCACAGCCTGATAGAAGCCGCCGTGTTCCGCCTGAGCATACCAGTTGGTGCCAAACGCAACGGGGGTCAGTTCGGTATTCGCTTCAGTAGACCCAGGCGCGCTGGTTTCATCGGCCTCTGTCTGGCTGCCGTTTGTACAAGCAGCTAGCAGGCTGGCCCCCACTGCTAGAGAACCATAGCGAATAAAGCGACGGCGAGTAACGGCCTGTAAATAAGTAGAGTGATTATGCCAGTTCATATGATTCCTACTTTTAATATCCACATGTGCTGTTTGAGTCGATAGTCAGCCCTACGGGCTAGCCTATTTGCGGACATGCTCAACCCACTTAATGACTTGCTGACCTAAACGGACATCATCAAGGCGATCGATTTCTCTAATTCCGGTCGGACTGGTCACGTTGACCTCAGTTAAGTAGCCACCTATCACGTCAATTCCCACAAAGATTAACCCGTCCCGCTGTAGCGTAGGGGCAAGTAAGCTACAGATTTCTCGTTCGCGATCGCTAATCGATGCCTGGGCAATGCGTCCGCCAACCGCCATATTGCCCCGAAACTCGCTTCCCGTCGGAATTCGGTTCACTGCCCCTAGCGGTTCTCCATTGAGCAAAATAATGCGCTTATCGCCCTCTTTCGCGGCTGGCAGATAAGTCTGCACCATAACCGGGCTGCGTCCCTGCTGGGTGCTGATCTCAATCATCGAGTTAAAGTTGCGATCGCCCGCTTCCAGAAACAAAATGCCTTCCCCCGCCTTGCCGCCTAGCGGCTTCAGCACGCCTGCTCCGCCCCAGCGCTCAACGGCTGCTCGAATGACAGGCTTATCCTGGCTGACGATGGTGTCAGGAATAGCGTCAGTGAACTGCAGGGCATACATCTTTTCATTGGCCGCTCTCAGCCCTTGCGGTGAGTTGACCACTAGAGTCTTGGCAGGATCTACATAGTCCAAGATGTAGGTGGCATAGAGATAGGGAATCGTGACGGGCGGATCGGTGCGCATGAACACTGCATCCATTTCCTCTAGCTGCAGTAAGACCGATTTGCCCAAAGTAAACCAAACCTCTGCAGCTACCCAGCGTCCATCCTGGAGTTCGACAGATACCAGCTCAATAGGCTGTAAGAAGGCCCAAGCTTTGCCGTCAGCAACGCTAAGGTGACTGGCCTGAGTGATCCAAACCTCATGGCCGAGCTGCTGAGCTGCTTCCATTAGGGCAATGCTGCTGTCATGACAGGGATCTAGACCCTCAACGGAATCAATGATGAACGCAAATTTCACAAGAAAATTCCTACTACGCTAGCTAGATCTTTATCACGTTCAATCCTGGAATGGGAGACTCTGACTAATGCTGACGAGTAAAGGCAGCAATTTATGCAGCGATGTCTACCTAAAGCAGGATTAAGCTGAAGCAGATATCTCGTTAACTTTTATAACAGATGCAAATTAATTTTTGTTAAGTCAGCGATCGCCAAACCAAGCGTAAAGGCGATCGCTCTGGGCCTGCCGCAAGTGCCGATTTTTTGCAGCAGGGCCAAGAACTGTAGCTAGAAATGGAGAAAATCATATGGTAATGGCAGGAATCGATCCGCAAATCCAACAGGCGCTAGATCAGTACAAGCGGCTGACGCCTGACGAGCAGCTTGCTCTACTGTGGTACGTGTACGAAGAAATGGGTGAGGCCGTCACCCCAGCAGCCCCTGGCGCTGCTTCTGAGGGCATTGCCGAAGGTCTGTTTGCTCAGGTCAAGGCGCTGAGCTTTGACGAACAGCTTGAGGCCATGCGGGCGATGCTTAATCCTCAAGATACTCAGCTCAGCCGTGAGTACGGTGCTTTGAGCCGAGACACTAAGCTCGCTTTCTGGTATCGCCTAGCTCAAGGCATGTCAAACGGCACCATCGTCCCTATGCCTGAAAACTACGCTAAGCCTGAAGCCGCTAACAAGGTACTGCTGCAGCTAGTTACCTTCAGCTTTGAGCAGCAAATTACGTTTCTGCGGGAGGGCGTAGCACCCACTGGCGCGGAACCCAAGAGCGGCGCTGCCGTATAACTTTTAGCCAACACTAAGGCAATTTAGAGGCGATCGCGTCAAAGCGATCGCCTTTGATATTTGATGATATTTGACTCCTATCTACGTAGGTGAGTCAGGCAGGCGACAAAACTTCCGCACTCGATCAAATTCAGGATCTTGCCACGAAAAAGCAAAGTGGCTGACCGAGTTGACACGCGGCACCGCTCTTTGAATCGCCTGCATCTGCTCTTCTAAGGCTGGGCGATTGCCAAATGACTGTCCCCACGAACCCGCGATTGTCGGCTTCACCAGATTCTCTGCGCCTGGGCCTGCCTGAGCCACGACTTCTTTAATTTCATCCACAATACAGCTAGTGTTGCCGCAGACGCCGTAGGCCATCGGATGCCAGCCCATCCAGGTCGGAAAGCGGTTCCAATGCTGCAGCCGCGAATCGTAACCCTGACCGCCAACGGTTCGGTTGCCCCCTGGAAAGAAGACAGCCCCTACTGGAATGCCTTCTCGCTGCACGGGCTGGGCCACCTGCTCTAGAAAATCTACTACACCCTGCACAGCATGGGCTACGCTCAGCAGCCAAAGCTCTTGCTGCAGGCGAGGACGCTGTGTCGCTGCCGGTATAGGAGTTCCGGCTGTTCGAGGGGGAACCCGGCTTTGCCACATCGGTTCACCCTCATCTGGATATAGACGATTAATGTCTTCAATATCGGCATCTGTTAGGTAGCCTCGGCGGAGATAGCGCCGAATTAGCTCCAGCCCCTTGCTGTTGAGTGCCCGCCGATAAAGCGCCTGCTGAGCCGAGTTGCTGAAAATCCACAGGTCATTTACATCATCTGCAACTGAGTCTGTGCCTGTGCCACGAGGATAGCGAATATAGTCAAACAGCATACCGTCTGGATCTCGCTGCACGATGGCCTGCGTCAGCCGACGAAAATCCTGCTGAGCCAGAGGACTATAGGGGTCAACAAACACTTCCTCTGGGTTGCTGGAAGCCCCGCGAGCCGCGAAGGAACGGGCATCTTCTCCCAACCCATTGCGAGCAATTACCTGCTGCCGGTCGGGGCGCTGAGCATAAGAGTAGCCAAAGTTGAGGGTAAACATCCAAGCAGACACCTCTAGCCCGCGCTGATGTCCCTTCTCGATCGCTTCTGCGAGTAGATCTCGTTGTTCGTATCCCGGCGTCTGCACCAGTGAGGGCCATACGGTTGGATTGTCTGCCGCAGGCAACATGACCTGCCCGCCATAAAACACCTCTAAATAGACGTGGTTGTAGCCTAAATTAACGATGCGATCGAGCACAGCTTCCAGTACACCCGGCTGTAAATCACAGGGATATAGCCGAATCCAGGTCGCCTGCTGCTGAGGCCAGGTTCGATTACGGCAGTTCCGCATCTGGTTAGCATGTTGCGGCAGCAGTACGAATCACTGGTGCAGCAACATGCA
>JAAHIC010000466.1 GCA_010671965.1 Leptolyngbya sp. SIO4C5 | reverse complement strand
TGACCGTCTTAGAAAACCTTTGGGAAGCCGAGAGCGATCGCGCTAAAGAAATGGTGGATAAGGACGGTCTTTGCTTCCGGGTGATCTACAGCGGCGGCAACGTGCTCGAAGCCCTGATGAAAGGACCTCTGCTTCAGCGATGGTGGCATTGTATTCTTGATTTTTCGGCATACGGCGAAGACTTAAGTCCGCTGCTCTATCGCCTCTCTGAAGAGTTACCTCGTCGTGCCGTCATAACTTCACAAGATTGGCTATTTCCCAAAGCGGCCAAAGTCCTTATGAGACGTCGAGATGAAAGTAAAAAGCCCGGCAATGCGCTTCAACTTGTTAAGTTCATCAAGGCTTGGGAGTGCTCGGCAAAGCGTGCATATTACCAGACCTGGGGAACTGCTTGGTCTCATCAGCAAGAGGTGCAGTCTCTCAATCGGCGCTTGCTTCCTTTAGGAACTCATCCAGACAATTTGGGCTACCTGCTGCGCTTTACCGCCTTTTGGGTAGACAAAATGGTGCAGCGACAGCAATGGCGCCTCCCGGCGGCAGCGGCTCCCGGCAGTGCTCCCGAATTAGCCACGGCAGGGAGGTAAGTCATGGACTGGTTTAGCATCACCCCTTTAGACGTTCTGCTCTTTCGGGAAGCCAAGCCCTTCAGCCCTGGCGAAGGGGCGTGGGCCAAGGGCCTGTTTCCGCCGATGCCGATTACCGTCTTTCAAGCGATGCGATCGCTGCTGCCAGACTATGGCGACGGCCAGGCCAATCGGCGTCACGACCTCGGATTTTTAGGGCCATTCCTGCAAGACCCCGACGGCCATCTCTGGTTGGCAACGCCCAAAGATCTCGTCGGCGTTCGCCGTCGCCAGGAGGGTGACGCCGAACCCAAGCCTGACCAGAAGAAAGCCTCTGACCAATGGGAGCAGCTCGTCCGGCTGCAGCCGACAGCCAGCGATGACGTGCTGGGCTTTAGCAAGCGATCGCTGCCGCCGATGGTGTTTCCTGCCCTAGAGGAGAACCAGTATGTGTGTGGTAAGCCGGATGATTGGATGCGGGCGGACGTGCTGGCGGCCTATTTAGGCGGGCAATCGGTGTTCGATCGGCCCGCGCCGACGGCGGAGCCTTGGCTAAGCGGCGATCCGTGGGATGTGCAAATTTTGCCCCACATCCACATGCAAGCGACTGGGCGGCAGGTGCGAGAGGCCGATGGCTACTTTACCGAGGTGGCGGTGCGGCTGAAGCCGGGCTGGGGCTTGGTGGTGGGCATTGAGTCAAATCCACCGGAGAAAGACAGCCCTTTCCAAGACATCCAAAAAGCGGTGATTCGGCTGGGGGGCGAAGGCCACCGGGCGATCGCCTCTCAAATTCCGGTGCCTGAGCAGTGGCAAGCCTTGCAACCGTTTACAGACCCTCAGCCCGCAAATGCTCACTCGGCCTATTTGCTCACGCCGGGTCTGGCCCAAACAGAGGCAAACCGACCTATCTACGGCCTCTGTCCTCGTGACTGGACCGGGGTTGTCAAAGGCTGCGTGGGGGATAAGCAAACGCTATGGGGCGGGGTAAGCCAGGTGCGGCGACGGCGCGATCCGGACAATTCGGATAAGCGATCGCCGGAGTTTGGGCTATTACCACAGCGGGCGTTTGTGCCAGCGGGGACGGTGTATGTGTTTGAGGAGCTGCCGCCGACGCAGCGATTGCTGCCAACGAATAGTAAGCAGCGTGAGATGTTTGAAACGTTGAACTACGGCAAACTTTTGTGGGGAGTCCGCTAAGCCAATGGCTGATTATTTGACCTATCTATATCTATTGACGCCACTACACACAGGCGGCAGTGCGAATGAGGGCAATTTGATGGGAATTGCCCGTGAGGTGCACACAGAGTTTCCGTATATGCCTGCTTCTTCGGTACGGGGACGCATTCGGGCAGAGATTACCAGAGCTTTTAGTGCTGGCGATATTAGCCCAACTCTCAAAGCCGAAGCAGAACTAATATTTGGTCGCAAGATTGTAGGCGGTCTGCAGCCGACAGAAGGAGAAGTCTGGTTTGGCGATGCGACACTGCTCTTTTTTCCAATTGCTTCTTTGAGTCATCACCTCATGTGGATTACCTGTCCTCTGTGGTTAGAGCGATGGAGCCGATGGCTACCGGAGGAGAAGGTTGCAGCTCAGGTGAGAGGTTTAGCCCACCAGTGTCGAACTCATTTCAAAAATCGAGAGCAACCCAAAGTCGCTGTTTCCAGCTTCTCGCCGACTAACGTGTATTTGCAAACGGCGCTGCTGGAGGAAAAAGAAATTGTCATGCTAGATTTTGCTCCCGTTAAAGCGCAGTTGGCTGCCCTCACTCAGCAATCGGGCATTATTGCCTATCTATTTGGCAAGGTTTTGGTTCTGACCGATGAAGATTGCATTGCCCTTGTGGAAACGGGATTGCAACGAGAGGTGCGGGTCATGCTGGAAGAAGATTCCAAAACGGTGAAGGGCGGCTCGTTCCGTTCGGAAGAAGCTATTCCGCCAGAAGCCGTGATGTTTTTACCTTGGGGAACCAAGCCGTTTAATCCTACAGTGGCGCTCAGCTCAGATGCCGAAAACGATAGGACACCTCGCGCGTCTGAATCCAATCAGCAGGTGCGCGATAAGCTGCTTGAGTCACTACAGGGCCGGCTGCAGTTTGGTGGTCTAGAGAGCTTGGGCCGGGGATGGGTGCAACTGGCAACTACTGGTCCAGAGATGACGGCTACTCAGGAGGCCAAATCATGAAGCTTGATTCCCGGTATTTCAGCCAAAAGGCTCATGGGGCACTCACAGAATTGCGGAACAGCCTTAGCGAGGGCGATCGCAAAAAGGCGAGCAGTTTAGTGCAGGGGCTATCTCCCTACATTGCTACCTGGGGGCTGCACCGGTTAGCAGGCGATCGGCAAAAATTCTCTAAAAAGCGAGCAGAAGACACTACTTATAAGGGCCTGGTCTACGCCGCTTTTCTAGATAACTTGAGTCAGCTTAGCCCTACGACGTTTAATCCAAGCGATGAATCAACGCTGCTACATCTACCACTACGTCGCTATACGGCATTAAATCATCTGGCAATGCGGCTAGCTCAAGAGTGGTCATTCTGGGCTGTAGCTGTTTTGGGAGAAGGAGAATAGCTTAATGCCTCGTAGAAACCAAAATCGTAATTCTAGCGATAAGAAAAAAATCTCTTTAAACGATCTAAGAGCTGCTTTCGGCGATCAGCTCCCGCCTGAAGATGATTCTCTGCCCGTTCAGCCAGCCGTTGAGAAGCTAGATTCAGTGCGGAGTCCGCTTCAGGTTTTGATCACGCAACCATTTCGCCAAGACAATAAAGGCAATGAGTTAGCTGATCAGGTGTTGCTGAAGACAGCACAGGCTGAACAGAATTCATGCAAAAAGCTCTACACCTATCTCTGCGATCGCACAGAATTATTGGCTGATGAAGTCATTACAGTACGGTTTCCCTGGCGGCTGCGGGTCGGTGGAACACGGGGTTTTCGGGAGCTGATTCTACCTGTATTTCATCCGGTCTATGGCATTCCTTATGTGCCAAGCAGCAGTCTTAAGGGCTTTCTGAGAGCGTGGGCACGTAACGCGCAGCAAGAAGCGTTCAACCGGCTCTTAGGCTTTTTGGAGGGAGATAAGGCGGCGGTAGCGGCGGTTCAAATTTTAGATGCCTTTCCAACGGCTCCCTGTCTGAAACTAGATATGGCTAATCCCCAGTGGACATGGAAAGGGAATCAGGTGCGATACGGCACTGTGCCTCACTCTTTGCTGTCGATGGCCGAGGTAACGCTGAAGATTGGCTTAACTCGTACCAGTATTGGATCGGCAGCGGATGTAGAGGTGGTCAAAAACTGGCTAAAGCAAGCTTTCCAAGCAGAAGGATTGGGGTCTCGCGTTAGCGCAGGTTATGGACAAGCGACCCGAATTGACGGTAGCGCATCAACATCGTTTTCATCGTTGACGCATCCCCACAGTAGTGAGCATCCGTTTGAGTTCTGGTCGCAAGGCATTTATGGCCCAAACGAGAAGACGCCGGAGTTTCGCTCTGTGGCAGTGCGCGGAGTCTTGCGCTATTGGTTTCGCGCGGTAGCTTTAGCTCTATATTCAGCCGATGATTGCCGCACATTGGAACAGAAGGTGTTCGGCGGAATTGAACCCCAGCCCCAGGAAGGCAGCTTTAAGTTAATCTCTGTGCTGGATGATGAAGATGTAGGCAGCCAAATAAAACCCCACTCTGGCACAGGTAAGCTGATTCTTCAAACCAAGAAGAATCAGCACCTAGTCTTGCTCCAGGCTTTATTGAAGCTAGCGTTTCATATTGGCGGGCTAGGTCGAGGCGCTAGACGCCCGCTGCACTGGAATAGTGGCCGCCTGCGTGGGTGTTTTTGGCAAGTAACTACACCTGAAGAGATTCTGCCCTGTACTTTGCAAGCTTGGGAGCAATTTTTTCAAGACCTGCTCACAGCCTTTGATCAAGTTCTGCCGGTCAGCGTTCCTGCTCTCACACCGCAGCCGACAGCTACGCCCAATCTTTCTAGACCTCAGCGACCTAAACCTAAGCTACCTCCCA
>JAAHIC010000465.1 GCA_010671965.1 Leptolyngbya sp. SIO4C5 | reverse complement strand
CAATCGCGTGGCTCAAACCAACAATTTTGTACACTGTAATCCCGTTGCAGAAGGGACTCTTTCAATAATGAATTTTCTTAAGCAAGTCGGTGACTACGCTAAAGGAACGGCCCAAGCCGCAAAATATATAGGTCAAGGGCTATCTGTGACGTTTGATCACTTACGACGGCGTCCGGTTACGGTGCAGTATCCCTATGAAAAACTGATTCCGTCAGAACGCTTTCGCGGTCGCATTCACTTTGAATTTGATAAGTGTATTGCCTGTGAAGTCTGTGTGCGGGTTTGTCCGATCAATTTACCCGTGGTGGACTGGGAGTTTGACAAGGCTTCTAAGAAAAAGAAGCTAAATCACTACAGCATTGATTTTGGCGTTTGTATTTTCTGCGGAAACTGCGTAGAGTACTGCCCAACAAACTGCCTCTCCATGACAGAGGAATATGAGCTAGCCGCCTACGATCGCCACGAACTCAACTACGACAACGTAGCGTTAGGTAGACTGCCCTACAAGGTCACCGAAGATCCGATGGTCACGCCTCTGCGGGAACTGGCCTACTTACCCAAGGGCGTTATGGATCCGCATGAACTGCCTGGCAGTTCCCGGCGGGCGGGCAAGCTGCCTCAAGAGATTTTAGAGGAGATGGAGGCTAAAGCAGGTAAAGAGGAATCTGCGGATACTCAGTAAGCGTAGCCTGACGTCACTTCTAGAGCATCAATTAGCAAATAACTTTCCAGCTATCTGTAAGGAGTCAACGGTTGTGAACTTAGCAGAAGGAGTGCAGATCGTCTCGTTTATGCTGCTAGCGGCAATGATGCTAGTGGCAGCCCTAGGCGTGGTGCTATTAGAAAATATTGTCTATTCGGCTTTTTTGCTGGGGATGGTTTTCATCAGCATTTCGGGCCTCTATGTTCTACTGAATGCGGGCTTTGTCGCGGCAGCGCAAATTCTAATTTATGTGGGAGCGGTTAACGTCTTGATCCTGTTCGGGATCATGCTGGTGAATAAGCAAGAAGCCTTCAAGTCCATGCCAAATGCCTGGGTCGGCAAGCTGACTACGGCTGCTGTTTGTGCTGGCTTGTTTACGCTGCTCAGCTCAATGGTGGTAGCGACACCTTGGGATATTTCTTCAGAAGTCGCAGCCGGCGATCGCTCAGTCATCCTGATTGGCGAACACTTTTTCAGTGACTTCCTGTTGCCTTTTGAACTGGCTTCAGTCCTGCTGCTAATGGCGCTGGTGGGCGCGATTATCCTAGCGCGGCGGGAATACCTGCCCGATGAGCTACCTGAAACAACGGCAGAAGTCTTCAAGCTGCCCGAAAAACCGCGAGAGCTGGCTGCGGCCAGCACCGCTAAATCAGAGCGCAGCAATTAAACTCCATAACTGCTGCATAAACTGCTGTATACGAGATTAAGGGCTTACAAATTAACTATGACGCTTCAATATTATCTGCTGCTGGCTGCCGCTCTTTTCTGTATTGGCATCTACGGCCTAGTTACCAGCCGTAACGTCATTCGAGTTTTGATGTCTATTGAGCTAATGCTGAACGCGGTCAACCTCAACCTAATGGCTTTTTCTAACTTTTTAGATCCGCAAGGGGTTACCGGGCAGGTATTTGCTGTATTTGTGATCACGATTGCAGCGGCTGAAGCGGCGGTTGGCCTAGCTATTGTGCTATCGATTTATCGCAATCGAGACACGGTTGATATGGAGCAGTTTAACCTGCTGAAATGGTAGGCTGACTGGCCTGGGGAACTAACTTTCCGGGATTGGGCGGTACATGACTTACAGTACAGCCCCTGTCAGATCTGATAGGGTCTTGCCAGTGGTGAATTGAAGCCTAGCAAATCGTGCAGTTAAAGCAGGTCATTATTGTTCATAAAGCTGGGAATCGTCTCAGTCAGAGCTGGGCTGAAAAATGTGCCAAGCAGCTAGAGGCGCGGGGCTGCAAAATTTTGATGGGGCCTAGCGGCCCTAAAGATAATCCCTACCCGGTTTTTTTGGCCTCTGCGACCCAGCCGATTGATCTGGCCGTCGTGCTGGGAGGAGATGGTACGGCCCTGGCGGCGGCGCGTCACCTGGCCGCAGACGGTATTCCAATTCTGGCCCTCAACATCGGCGGACATTTGGGATTTCTGACTGAGTCCTCAGACGTTTTTGACGACTTTTCGGAAATTTGGCAGCGGCTGAGTGAAGATCGATTTGCCGTGGAGCGCCGCATGATGTTGCAGGCGCAAATTTTTGCGGGCAATCGCACCAATTTAGATCCGGTGAGCGATCGCTATGTAGCGCTCAACGAAATGTGCATCAAGCCCGCCTCTCCCGATCGCATGATTACCTCCATCCTTGAAATGGAAATCGACGGTGAGGTAGTCGATCAGTATCAGGGGGATGGCCTGCTAGTCAGCACGCCCACCGGATCAACCGGCTACACGGTGGCCGCTAATGGCCCCATTGTGCATCCTGGCTTACCTGCCATCATTGTCACTCCAATTTGTCCCCTTAGCCTTTCTAGCCGTCCGGTTGTGATTCCTCCCGGCTGCGTCGTTAGCGTCTGGCCCCTGGCAGATACTGAACTCAATACCAAGCTGTGGATGGACGGAGTCATGGCTACCGCAATTTGGCCAGGGCACCGAGTTGATATTCGTACGGCTGAATGTACGGCTCAGTTCATCATCTTAAGAAAGAATCATTCCTACTATCAGACTCTCCGCAACAAGCTGCAGTGGGCCGGGGCCAGAATCAATTACGCCAACAATCACCGCAACTAGCGCTGGGCTGGCCCTGTCGGTCATCGCTCTCGCAGCTGCAGCAGGATTTCAGTGTGTACCTGGCGCGTGATGGGATAGTAGTAGGCAAAGATGAGGCCAACCGCAATGGCGATCGCTGAAATCGGGCCGATAATAATGCGAATCGTCCAGAGCGCCGAGTCAGGCTGAATTACAGCCGCTTCATCTGCAGAGGTGGCAATATAGCCAGCCCAGGCTAAGACCTGACTGGTAATAAAGATGGCCAGCGCAATCCCCATTTTTTGCAAAAAGACAACTGAGCTATAGAAAAGTCCTTCACGCCTTTGGCCGGTGTTAAGCTCGTCAAAATCCACTACGTCGGGCAGCATTGACCAAGGCACTAGATACACGGTAGCGGTGCCGATACCCGCGAGCACGCCTAGGCCGTACATCCAGCCGATCTGTCCTGGCTGAATTACAAATAGCCCAATCTGAGCAACCACGATAAAAGGCGCGCCCAAAAAATAGAGCGTCCGCTTATCGCTGTGGCGACCAATCCAGTTCCATAAAAACGTCGCCGCTACGGCAGTTGCTTGAACAACCAGAGCCATCCAGACAAAGTGAGACTTAGACAGCCCCATCCAGTCCACCACAAAGTACAGCAGCACTACAACTGAGATTTGCACCCCCGTCCACGAGAATAAATAGAGGCCCGCTACCCATAAAAAAGGGCGATTGCTGGCCGCAATTCGTACCTGCTGCCACAGGGGCAGGGTGGTTGCGGTGGCCATTTGAGGCCGATACTTTTGCACCAGGCGGTAGCGCTTATAGGTGCCCGCTACGCAGCCTAGAACGGCCAAAATCACCAAGACCGCACTGCCTAATCCTAGTAGCTGATACTGCCGCTCTGGCTCAGCTATTTGGGTAAAAAGAATCTGCGCCATAGCCAGCGCAAAAATGCTGCCCCCAATGCTAAAAGCAGATTTAAAGCTAATTAGGGTAATCCGCTCATCGTAGCCCTGCGTTAGCTCCGCCGCTAGGGCAGAGAAAGGCAGCATGACGCAGGTAAAGCCAGAATAGGCCAGGATGGAAGCGGCAACGTAGTAAGCAAACAGCCCCCACTGGCTAGTAGTCGCTGGTACACGCCAGCACAAGATACAGGCGATCGCTAGGGGAATAGCCCCTCCCAGCATCCAGGGATAGCGCCGACCTAACCGCGATTGGGTATGGTCGCTGAGCCAGCCAATTACCGGATCGCTCAGCGCATCCCACACTTTGCCGAGAAACATAGCGCTGCCTGCCAAAATGGGGCTAAGACCGGCGACGTTAGTGAGAAAAAAGATCAGAAAAAGAGCTGTCGTGCTGGAGGGAATTGCACCGGCAATTTCACCCGTTCCGTAGGCTAGGCGCGTCGTCAGATCGAGCTTTTCGGTAATTGGCTGAGCCGTCCCCTCCAGGCTGGGCGATCCCATATTGGTGTTGATGCTCCGAATAAAACAGGCTAAATACAGTTTGCCCTTCTTCTAGAGTGCCAGAGATAGATGAGATCTTGGTCGTTTGCTTTGAGAAAGTCACGTTTATGCCTCACTGGGTCGCGCTAAGGCTGAGCAAGCCGCTATTGGCAGAGCTGACATCTGACGGTTTACCTGAGCGGTTTATCGACAGACAGGTCACTGAGAGGCTCGACGAACTGCGGTCGGGCCTGCTGGCTTTGCTGCAGCGCGGCCTGTAGCGCCGTCCAATTCTGAGCAGTTATGTGTTCAATCATTTGATCAAGCTGCTGGCGATAGCCGTGTAGAGCTTGTAGCAGAGCCGACTGGTTAAACTGCGCCATCATCAGCCCCAGTTC
>JAAHIC010000464.1 GCA_010671965.1 Leptolyngbya sp. SIO4C5 | reverse complement strand
AAACTTATGAACAAGACTTCGTGAAGTTCTAACGACTGAACCCTCAGTCACTTTATTGTGGCGGAAAGATTTGGCTGAGAGAACCGAAGAAATGCATAAAAAAAGAGAGAGGTTAACCTCTCTCTTGCTCTCTATTGTCAGTGTTTTATCGGATGGGTCAGGCTGCTGAAGTCGCTGCCGCCAGAGCTGTCGCTGCTTCATCTTTTGGCGCTGACGGGCTGAGCCGCCTTTTCCTTTGTGGTTGCGTCCTCGTCGGCGAGGAGACTCCCACCGTTTGAGCTGTGCCATCGGCGTTCTCCTAGTAATTCAAACATGGGCGGAGAGAGACTCGAACTCTCACGACCGAAGCCGCCACATTTTGAGTGTGGTGCGTCTACCAATTCCGCCATCCGCCCTTGAGATGGGTTTCATCATTATACTGAATTAAGCTCCGATTTAAAAGCTGTTGATAATTGCGGCTGCTGGCCCATCGATCAATTTCTCTAGCTCGTAAAACCGGAACCGGATGGGTCATCTCGCTAGTGCGGGCCTGCTTGAGCATTTCCCCAATCTGCGAGTTACTGATGGCATCATAAGAGCGCGCCTGTTCCAGAAAAGCCTCTAGGTTGAGCTGAGGCGCTAGGGTCGGTGAACCGCCGGAAAGCTTCATCAGCAGAGAAGCCACTACTCTTGGATCTTGGGTGACCAGTAGAGCCGCGCGATCGCAGGTGAATTCTGCGCAGCGTACCCATTCCAGAATTTGAGACTGGAAGTTTTGCACTAGCACCGCCCCCATCGGGAGCTGGCTAGCGGCAAGGGCAATAATGTTGGCCAGCGTCAGGTAAACGCTATGGTCGCACTTGAGATGACCGAGTTCGTGGGCAATCACCGCCTGAATTTCTGGCGGTGTCAGCAAATCAATCAGAGCCGTATGAACCACAATGAACGGCTGCTTGCCCCGCATGGCAAAGGTATAAGCATTGGGGACAGGATGCTGGCGAATGTAGAGCTGGGGAAGTTCAAGATCTAAGATGCGGCAGGCTTCCTGTAGGAGCTGGTGCAGGTGAGGTAGCTGGCGATCGCTGACCAAAACGCTAGAGGCAATATTTTCTAGGTAGAAAAACTGCTCGGCAATTGGCCCAACCAGGTTGCGCACCAAAACATCCAGTCCAGGGAGCTGCTTTAGCGCCTGAGTCGCCTCCAAATCCAGTGGATGGCGAAAATGATCTGCTTTTAGCCCGACCAGTAGCGTTTTAGAAACGTTCATCTCAGCGTGACTGTAAGTTTATAGCCAAAGTACTGACAGCAAGTGGCCTTCCTGTCAGTATAGCGAGGCTATAGGCTAGCCCGGAGGCGAAATAACCGAATCTTATTCACCCGCAGGTGTTGTCACAGCAGCTTCAACCGGCTTAGCGGTCTCTTCCGGCATTTCCGACTCAACCCGCTGTAGCTTAGCACCCAGCTTAGATAACTTATGCTCTAGGTTGTCATAACCGCGATCGAGGTGGTGTAGACCCTGAATCTGAGTTTTGCCTTCTGCCGCCAAACCAGCAATCACCAGCGCCGCAGAAGCGCGGAGATCGGTTGCTGTTACGGGGGCACCCGCCAGATAGGGGACGCCGCGAATAATAGCGCAGTTGCCTTTCATCCGAACGTCCGCGCCCATGCGGACTAGTTCTCCCACATGACGCAGGCGATTCTCAAACACCGTCTCTGTGATCATGCTGTTACCGTTGCTCAGCGTCATTAGCGCCATGAACTGAGCCTGCATATCAGTGGGAAACCCTGGGAAAGGGCGAGTCTGCGTATCGGTGGCCAAAATCTGAGATCCGGCCTTAATCCGCAGGCGGTTGTGTACCTCAGGCGTAATTTTAGCTCCGGCTTCGCGCAGCTTGGCGATGACGGCGGTAAGGTGATCGGGAATGACGGGTGCCAGGGTGATTTCAGAGCCGGTGATGGCGGCAGCAATTAGGAAGGTGCCAGCTTCGATGCGATCGGGAATAATACTGTAGTCAGTGGAGTGGAGGCTAGGCACGCCAGAAATAGTGATGGTGTTGGTGCCAGCGCCGCGAATTCGCGCTCCCATAGCCCGGCAGAAGTTGGCCAGATCGACAACCTCAGGCTCCTGGGCTGCATTTTCGATAATTGTTTCCCCCTCAGCTAGGGTAGCCGCCATCATCAGCGTTTCCGTTGCTCCCACGCTGGGATAGTCCAGGTAAATCCGGGCGCCCTGTAGGCGGCCCCGACTGCCCCGAACGCAGGCATGAACCGTGCCGTGATCGATGTGTACTTCAGCGCCCATCGCCCGCAGACCCCGTACGTGTAGGTCTACAGGGCGCGCCCCAATTGCGCAGCCGCCGGGTAAAGGAACGCGGGCTACGCCTAAACGGGCCAGCAGCGGCCCAATTACAAAAAAGCTGGCCCGGAGCTGGCTTACCAATTCATAAGGCGCGCGGGAATGACTCAGGTGCGTAGAGTCGATGGTGAGCGTGTCATTGCTGTGCTCCACCTTGACGCCTAGCGCCAGGAGAACTTCACCCATACGAGCCACATCGACCAAGGAGGGGATGTTGCGAATGCGGCAGTCTTGGGAGCAAAGCAAAGCACCGGCCATCACCACCAAAGCCGAATTTTTGGCACCGCTAATTTGAACTTGTCCATTTAGCGTGTGTCTGCCCCAAATTTCGAGGACGCTATTTGCGCCGTTGGGAGCAGATGAGTTGGGGGTAATAATGGGGGAAGTAATGGGAGTGTCCTCCAAACGTGCAGCGCAGTAATTTCGGTTAGATTCTACCCGAAACTCATCCAGAGGATATATCCGTATTTTGTCAGATCTGAAATCCGTCAAGGATTGGCAACAAAAAATTAAATAATTTTTGCGTTTCTACAGGTTGACGAATGTGCTCCTTTGCCGGATGATTATGAATCGCAGTGATAACTGCGTCCAGTGCGGAACTGGCGGAATTGGTAGACGCGCTAGATTCAGGTTCTAGTGTTCTTAAGAACTTCCGGGTTCAAGTCCCGGGTTCCGCATAGAGCAAGAGCTTATCGGCTCATCAAACAGTTGGGGAAAGGTCAATTTTACCGAATTGACAGCAAATTCTGGTGCAAAAATCAAGCTTTGACGGACGGCCAATAGATGAATTTTGGGTGGCTGCCAGCGAGCATAATTAGCCATGATTTGGTCAGATTGTCTTATGACTGCTCGCATTCTCCAACGAAATATTTAATATCTATACTTTTTCTGTATTTTTGCGATGAATGGGTCATTTTTCGCCGTTTTTGCCGCCAAATCTTTTTCAATTGCTGCCACTCAATCTTTCTCCGCCGATGCTCACCAGCCTCAAAAATCCTTTAGTTAAGCAAATTCGCAAGCTAGGCCAGACTAAAGAGCGGCGATCGCAGCAGCGGTTCTTAATCGAAGGCACTCATTTGCTAGAGGCAGCCTGCTCAGTTAAATATCCCATTGAGATAGTTTGCTATACGGCTCTGTGGCAAGAACAGCATCCCCAGCTTTGGCAGCAGGCGATCGCCCAGGCTGAGCGTCATGAACAGGTTGCGCCAGAAGTGTTGAAAGCAATGGCAACGACGGTAACGCCAGATGGCGTCATTGCCACGGCCCGTTATGCCCCTGATGAAGCCTACTATCCCTGTCCTAGTCAGCCTCAGCTAGGACTGGTTCTGGAGACTATTCAAGATCCGGGCAATCTGGGAACCATTATTCGCACAGCGGTGGCGGCTAATGCTGATGGACTTTGGCTCAGTGAAGACAGCGTTGATCTGGCCCATCCCAAAGTTCTGCGGTCAACGGTAGGTCAGTGGTTCAATCTGCCAATGCAGGTGAGTCCTAACCTGCCGGAGCAAATTGACCAGTGGCGTCGCGCCGATATTCAGATACTGGCTACAGCGGCGGCAGCTTCTAAAAACTATTGGAGCTGCGATTTATCTAGACCAACCGTTTTGCTGTTAGGCAATGAGGGCGGCGGACTTTCTCCGGCTCTTGCTGAACGAGCAACGGACATTATCAACATCCCAGTAAGTCCCAAGGTTGAATCGCTCAATGTCGCGATCGCCGCTGCTGTTATCCTATTTGAAGCCCAGCGCCAGCGGCAAAATCGGTCGGACCGCTAATCTTCAGAAGAGGACTCAGTCGATGGGTGAGACTGCTCTTCCATGTAGCGCTCAATGTCGGCAGCCGCCTCTTCTAGGGCTGCTAAATCAATGGACTGTTTCGCACCCTTCTGGGGTGAGGGTGTTTCTGAAACGGCACTGGCGGAACCTTGCTCTGCTTCTACCGAGTTTAAAAAAGCCTCTAGGGCGGCCAAAGATTGTCTAAACTCTTTGGCAGCAGACTGGCGCTGATTTTTCAGGGGATCTGGCATAAAATCTGCTCCAGAAGCCGATAAGGAAAGTCTGTGATTGCTAACGTTCATCCAAGATGCCCCCTTGAGATATTTAACTTAGTTGCTAATAGATACAGACATCAACCGGATAAAAGCGCAAATTTATTAAACCTAGGGCTGAATTTCTAGAACATGCCCAAAACTAATGACAAAATCACGTTGCGCCAACCGCTGATTCAGCCATGAGCTGCTG
>JAAHIC010000463.1 GCA_010671965.1 Leptolyngbya sp. SIO4C5 | reverse complement strand
AATCGAGATTCCTGAAAAAGATCTAGAGATTAAAACTTCTCGTTCTGGTGGTGCTGGCGGTCAAAACGTCAACAAAGTAGAGACAGCGGTAAGAATCACGCACCTGCCGACAGGCATTTCCGTGCGCTGCACCCAGGAGCGATCGCAGTTACAAAACCGCGAAAAGGCAATGGCCCTGTTGAAGGCCAAGCTGCTGATTATTGCCCAAGAGCAGCGGGCTAAAGCCGTCGCTGATATTCGTGGTGACATGGTAGAAGCCGCCTGGGGCAATCAGATTCGCAACTATGTCTTTCACCCCTATCAGATGGTGAAGGACCTGCGAACCAGCGTTGAAACCACAGCCGTTGATGACGTAATGGCGGGTGAACTCGACGCTTTTATTCAGGCCAGTCTGCGGCAGGAAAATCAGCTAGTTGAAAGCCCAGCCCTGGAAGCTTAGCGGCCCAGGGTTGACCTGAGAAAGGGTTAGCATAAGAAAAATACGCGAGCCTGTCCCTACAGTTTCCTAACTTTCCGAATTTATGAGTGACACTTCACCCAGTTCTCCAACTCCGACTCACGCTCCGGCCTCAGAGTCCAATCCGCCTCCCAGCTACGTCAAGCTAGCCATGCGCAATATGGTGAAAAAAGGCGGCAAGTCGCTGTATCACTTTGCCTTAACGACAGTAGGGCTACTGTCGCTGCTGGTCGGACTGGCCTATTTGACTCGATAGTTACCCGAAATACCGCGCTTATGGAGTCAGCTCTCATCGACCCGTCCCAGATCCAGATTGAAGTTGCCGTTCAGATCGAGGATTTAGACGGTCAGGCGGTGCCAGATTTACCCTGGCAGGACTGGTTTCAAATCTGGATACAGCAGCTACAGCCGCAGCGATCGCCTATTGGAGCTTATGAAGTTGGTTTGCAGTTGACGAGCGATCGCCAAATTCAGCAGCTTAATCATCAATACCGTTCTAAAGCTGTACCCACAGATGTTCTGGCGTTTGCGGCCCTGGAAGATGAAGCCCCGCTAGCAGCGGATTTTTTAATTAGCCAGCCACTTTATTTAGGAGATATCGTCATTTCCCTGGAGACAGCGGCGGTGCAAGCCCAGCAGCAGGCCCATTCCCTCATTTGGGAAATAGCCTGGCTGGCAACTCACGGCCTGCTGCATCTCTTGGGATGGGATCATCCAGACGAAGCACAGCTAGATCAAATGCTTTTTCAGCAGCAACAACTCTTGCAGGCATTAGTTCTTGCAGATATTAGTCATGGCTAACCTATAACTTCAGGTTAAAGTTGTTACAGCAAGCCGTTTGGTTACATACTGTAACGTGAACTCATCAGGATGCGGTCAGACGCTTTCTCAGTCAACTCTGCTAAATAGAGGTACCGTGATTGAATTCTCTGCAGCCTGAAGATATCTTCCCAGATGCTATTTCCATGCCTGTGTCTCAAGAACTAGAACAAGCTTCAGATGGTTCGTCCAAGCTATCTCAGCCAGACCGCGAGATGGCTTGGCAGGTCGCTTCCAACCTGCTGGCGAGTTTTCGGTTTGCCTGGAACGGTGTAGCCTATGCCTTTCAAACTCAGCGAAATTTTCGCATTCACGTTATAGTCGGAACTCTAGCAATAGGGCTAGGTCTTTGGCTGCGGCTTGATGCAACCAGCATTGCCGTTCTGGGCTTGACCAGCGGAGCTGTTTTAACTTTGGAATTAGTCAATACGGCTATTGAGTCCGTTGTGGATTTGACAGTGCAGCAGGCTTATCATGAGTTAGCTAAAATTGCTAAAGACTGCGCCGCAGCGGCTGTTTTGATTTCAGCGTTGGCCTCTGTTTTAGTCGCTGGTTGCCTTTTAGTTCCCCCTTTACTAGCCCGTTTTTAGATCAGCTTTAGCTGGGTGAGAAAACCATGCTTTTGGTTATCGATAATTACGATAGTTTTACCTACAATCTGGTTCAATATTTAGGCGAGCTGAGCGCTGAGTTTCCGCTAGCTCAATCAATTCAGGTCTTCAGGAACGATCAAATTACCCTGGACGATATTGAGCGTCTAAATCCGGCTGGCATTGTGATTTCACCGGGGCCGGGGCGTCCAGAAGCAGCAGGGATTTCGGCAGAGGTTATCCGTGTTTTGGGCCAGACGATGCCAATTCTGGGCGTTTGTTTAGGTCATCAGGCAATTGGTCAGGTATTTGGAGGTGAGGTGGTTGCGGCACCGACTTTGATGCACGGCAAAACTTCACAGGTGCATCATATAGGCGTTGGCGTTTTTGCCGGACTCGATAATCCATTTACGGCAACTCGCTATCATAGCTTGGTCATCGATCGCCTAAGCTGCCCCGAAACGCTAGAAATTACGGCTTGGGTAGAAGACGGCACCATTATGGGGGTGCGTCATCGTGAGTATTCTCACGTTCAGGGTGTTCAGTTCCATCCTGAAAGCGTTTTGACAGAACCCGGTAAGCTGTTACTGCGCAATTTCCTCAAGTCGCTACCCGCCTCAGAGGCCCAGACAAATCAGCAACTGTCTGCAATTGGGCAATAACATAGCAGCGATTGTGCGAGAATTTGCAGAATAGCCCTATATTTCAATAGTCTGCCAATTTGGGAGAGGAGAGAGTTATGAAACGGCGACAGCTAGTTCGCTACGCAGGAGCGACTTTTTTAGCCACATTTGGACTGGGTCTGACGTCACACTGGCAAACTTGGCAGGCTCAATCTGGTGGTGCTGTGACGGTGCAGTGGTTAGGCCATAGCGCTTTTCTGTTCACAGGTGGCGGACAGCGCATCCTGGTAAATCCTTTTCGTCCGGTTGGCTGCACCGCAGGCTATCGGTCTGTGCAAGCAGCGGCGGATCTAGTCTTGATTAGCAGTCGCTTGTTTGATGAAGGTTGGGTAGATGATTTATCCGGTAATCCACGCTTGCTGGCCGAACCGGGCATTTATGAGCTAGACCCGCTGCGAATTCAGGGAATTTTGACCAATCACGATCGCGAAGGCGGACGCCGCTTTGGCAATAATGTCGTCTGGCGCTGGAATCAGGCCGGTATCAACATTGTACATATGGGTGGCGCAGCGGCTCCCATCAGTGTAGAAGAGCAAATTCTAATCGGACGACCGGACGTACTACTGCTGCCCGTAGGCGGAGGGCCTAAAGCCTATAACGCTGAAGAAGCGGTTAGCGTTATTCAGACCCTCAATCCCAAGCTAGCGATTCCAACCCAGTATCAAACTGCTGCGGCTGACGGCGTTGATCCAGAAGACTGTCCGATTGAGCCAGTAGATAACTTTTTGGCGTTAGTGCAGCAAACTCTACCTGCCGCGCAGGTGAGCCAGGGGACTGGCGACTCGCTGACGGTGCGAGCCAGCGCTCTACCCACTACAGGAACCAAGGTTCAGGTATTTAAGTATCGGTTTTAGAGTTTAGAGTCCATGCAGATTGACTATTCCCAGCGGCGGACTGACTTGATGGCGCAAATAGGCACCGCGACGGCCATCTTTCGCAGTGCGCCAATGGCAGTTATGCATAATGACGTCGAATATCCTTTTCGGCAGGAAAGCGATTTTTTCTATCTAACCGGCTTTAATGAGCCAGAGGCTGTTGCGGTGCTAGCCCCCCATCACGAAGAGCACCGATTTGTGTTGTTTGTGCAGCCGAAAGATTTGGCTAAAGAAACCTGGACAGGGTACCGGGTGGGAGTGGAGCGGGCTAAAGAGCTGTATGGAGCCGATGAGGTCTATTCAATTGAGGAACTTGACGAAAAGCTGCCCCAGTACGTGGAAAAAGCCGATCGCCTTTATTATCATCTGGGCTTAGATACAGAGTTCAATCAGAAAATTTTACAGCTATGGCAGCGGCTGCTAGCAACCTACACTAAGCGGGGTACGGGCCCGGTTGCGATCGCAGATACCAAGCTGCTGCTACAGGCTATGCGGCGGGTGAAGCAGCCAGAGGAACTGGCGCTGATGCGTCAGGCGATCGCCATTACCGCTAAAGCCCACAACGTTGCCCGCAGAATGACCCAGCCGGGACTGTATGAGTACGAAATTCAGGCGGAAATGGAGCAGATCTTTCGCCGTGAAGGCGGTATGGGGCCTGCTTATCCGTCGATTGTGGCTTCTGGTGAAAATGCCTGCATTCTGCACTACATTGAAAATCAGCGGCAGCTCCAGTCAGATGACCTGCTGCTAATTGATGCCGGTTGTGCCTATGGCTATTACAACGCTGATATTACCCGGACGTTTCCGGTCAGCGGCCAGTTTTCTGCAGAACAGCGGATTTTGTATGAACTGGTGCTGGAAGCGCAGCTTAAGGCGATCGCTCAGGTACAGCCGGGTAAAGCCTTCAATGAGTTTCACGATGCCGCTACCCGCACGATCACCGAAGGGCTAGTTAGCCTAGGCTTACTGCAGGGTGACGTAGATGAGCTGATTGAGAATAAACAGCACAGAGCTTTCTTCATGCATGGCACTGGCCACTTTTTAGGCCTTGATGTCCATGATGTGGGCATTTTACGCAATGCCGATAAAACCTGGAAGCCTTTTGCCCCTGGCAACGTGGTGACAGTGGAACCAGGTATCTATATTTCTCCCTATT
>JAAHIC010000462.1 GCA_010671965.1 Leptolyngbya sp. SIO4C5 | reverse complement strand
CGTCTTTTGGTTCTTGATGTTGATGGCGTCCTCACCGATGGCGGCCTCTACTACACCGACTCAGGAGAAGAACTTAAGAAGTTCAATGTCAAAGACGGGCAGGGCTTGCAGCTAATCAGACAGGCAGGGTTGGAGGTCGCTATTATTAGCGCTAGCGCCTCAACCGCTACCTTGCACCGAGCTAAAAAGCTGGGAATTAGCCATGTCTATATTGGCGTTAGCCCTAAGCTGCCTGTGCTGCAAGAACTTTGTCAAAAACTAGCCATAACCCTAGATCAGGTCGCCTATGCCGGAGATGACGTTAAAGACCTGCCGGTTATGGAAGTGGTCGGCTGCCCGATGACGGTAGCTGATGCGATGCCAGCCAATCAAACCGCTGCTATTTATGTCACCCAGAGAGGAGGCGGTCAGGCGGCCGTGAGAGAGATTTGTGAGCTGCTGCTAGCCGCTGTCAAGCCGTTATAGTTTTGTGAGTTTTCTATGGCCCTGAAGCTTAGCAACTTGGTTCGGAAAGTGACAGATCCGATCGAGGCCAGCCTCTTATCTGATCACTATTTTTCACTACAGCAGTACCTTAGCTACAGCGATAAGCTGGGGCTATTGCAAAAGTCTTTCAGCTATCGGCTAACACTTCAGCCAGAGGCAGAGCAGCCAGAAATCATCTTTTTCCTATATTCCAAAGCCTGCGAGCGGATGCTGATGCCGCTGCTGTTGAATTTACTACAGCGCTCTGAGGTAAAAGCGCAGGTGCGTCTAACCCTCGTTGTCCTGGGTAATATTCATCGGCTGCGGCTGTCTCCAACCTATACGGAGGCGATCGCGGTGGCAAACTGCTCGATTGAGCGTGACTACTTTAGTCTGATTCGAGCCTGCGCCCAGCCTGAAAATAAGCTGGTAGTGATGTGTTTAGACCACCGGGCTAGGCGCGAGTTTCATCGATGCGGCATTGAAACGGCTGATAAGCTGCGGCAGTGTGGGGTTAAAACTCTGTCGATTCAGCACGGGGGCACACGTCAAGACAGCGTCCAAGATCTGGCTACTGCAGCTTCCAATAGAGTCTTAGTTTGGGGCCAGCGGGTTTACCGAGAACTCATCGAGCGTTATGGAGTAGATAAGCAGCGGCTGCGGCTGGTGGGAAATCCGCTCCACGATCGCTTGGCCCAGCTGGAACCCACTCAGGTGAAAGAAACGCTGCTCCGGACTTATCCTCACCTGCGATCGCAGCTATGCCATAAGCGTCTAATTCTGCTGGCGACGACTGTTCAGGCAGAATACGCCGATCAGCCCAACGAGCAGGCTCTCTACCGAGAATATGTTAGCCACGTCTACAACAGCATCGACTTCTCTCAGTACGTCCTGGTCGTCAAAATGCACCCGCTAGACAGCCTAGATCCCAACCTCTACCGAGAGCTGATTCCGACGGCGGTGACAGACTCAGTTGTCGTGGTCGAACCTAGCCAGATCGAACTGGATGTCTATTCGCTGCTGTCAGTGGCAGACTTGCTAATCACGCGGGCTTCAACGGTAGCTGAAGAAGCTCTAATCATGCAGCGCAGCGTTATTGCTTTTGACCTGAGACCAGAAGGCCCTGCCAAGGGCTATAAGCACTTAGAAGAATATGGCAGCTTTATGACCGTTTACCGGCAACCCGCAAACCAGCTAAAAGAGGCGATCGCAGCGGTGTTTGAAACGCCACAGGTCAGTCGTCAAAGTTTAGACACGACTGCAGAGCTGACCTATCGCCTGGATGGACAATCTACAGCTAGAGCCGCAGACGCTCTGCTGATAGAACTGGGATGGCCGCAGCCAGAGCCTTTGTCAACAGCTCAGATGGCCAACCCGTACAAAGCCGAAGCTTCTACCCCAGCTTAGTTTTAGAAACAGCCAATATTCTTTATAGCTATGAAAACAATTGCTTTAATTGAGACAAATTACGGCAACGGTCATCACCTGACCTATTTACGACTGTTCACCAAGATTCTGCTGGAGCAGCAATGTCAGGTGATGGCTTTTTATCCTGAGCCAGCGGAACTAATTGATTGGGTTGAGGCAAATTGCCCAGAGCACCGCGATCGCCTATGGACTTTTACCCTGCATAAGCATCAACGGCGGCGGCTGCCCATTTTAGGGGCTGTACCAGAGCCGGTTGCCGTCATTGAAAGGTGGCAACATGTGGCTAAATCTGTGGGTGATGCCTCGAAAGAGATTGGATTTTCCCCCGATTTAGTCTTTCTAAACTGGATAGATAACTATCTTAGCCATTATTTAACCCACCACATTATTGACTATATCTTCCCCTATAACTGGTCAGGCATTTATTTCCGACCAGGCGTTCTCAGATTTGGCCAGCGGTCTTTGGCTAAGCTCGGCGAACCTTTGTCTCACTATGCAGTCGCTCGCTCTTCTCGCTGCAAGGCGCTAACCATGCTGAATGAGGAGCTAGTAGACGATTTGCAAAAAGACTTAGAAAAGTCAGTCATTGCTTTTCCCGATATTACTGATGAAGCGCCGCCTCAGCCTGCTAATGAGCTAGCCCGAAAAATTCGGCAGCAAGCAGGCGATCGCAAGATCATTGGGCTTATTGGTGCCTTAAGCAAGCGTAAAGGAATTTTAACCCTGCTTGAAGTGGCTCGACAATCGCTGCCGGAGAACTGGTTTTTCGTCTTTGCGGGTCAGCTAGACGAATCTATGTTTAATCAGGAATTTGATCAACATTTTCCAGAAGAATTCAAGCAAATAAAGCGCATGAAGGAAGCGCCGCCGTCTAACTGCTATTTTCACTTTGAATCTATTCCGGATGGCCGTGCTTTCAATAGCGTTATCGATGTTTGTGATGTACTGTTTGCAGCCTATGAAAATTTTCCCTACAGCAGCAATTTACTGACAAAAGCTGCTGTCTTCAAGAAGCCGGTAATTGTCAGTGAAGGCTACTGCATGGCGGCTCGAGTTGAGAAGTTTGGATTTGGCGTAACGATTCCTGAAGGAGATGTCGATAAATGTATTGAGGCTTTGCACTATCTTTGTGATAATCCGGAACAGACTTTGCAGACATTGAACTCAGATTTTGCTGGCTATCATAGCCTGCATTCAGTTGCTCAGATTCGCAAAGTTTTTCAGGAGATCTTAAGCAAGCTGGATTCGCCGGTTGCTGCCGCATAGATTTCTCACCTCTCACCTCTAAGTTTGATTATTGATTAGGAGTTTTTCTGATGAAGGTATTGGTAACAGGTTCAAGCGGTCTAATTGGCTCCGAAGCGGTTGAATACTACGATCGCGAAGGCCATCAGGTCGTGGGCGTTGACAACAATATGCGGGCCGAATTTTTCGGTAAGCAGGGGGATACGCTTTGGAATTTGGGACGACTAAAAGAGTCCACCCAGCAGTTTTCACATCAGAGCATTGATATTCGCGATCGCGATCGCATTTTCAAGCTCTTTGAAGCCGAAAAATTTGACTTAATCATTCATTGCGCCGCCCAGCCTTCCCATGACAAAGCCTGTCAAATTCCTTTGCTCGATTTTGAGGTCAACGCTTTAGGAACCGTCAATCTTTTAGAAGCCACTCGTCAATTTTGTCCGGAGGCTGTTTTTATTCACATGAGCACCAACAAGGTGTATGGAGATGCCCCCAACGAAATTCCCCGGGTTGAATTGGAGAAGCGTTATGATTACGCCAACCCTGAAGATTACAACGGTGTTTCTGAAGCGTGCCGCATAGACCGCTGCCTGCATTCTCTATTTGGCGCTTCCAAAGCGGCGGCAGATATCGTAGCTCAAGAATATGGGCGCTACTTTGATATGAACGTGGGTATTTTCAGAGGTGGCTGTCTCACAGGCCCTTCCCACTCAGGAGTAGAACTACACGGCTTTTTATCTTACTTGGTCAAGGTAGCCGTCAGCGGTCGCACCTACAAAGTCTTCGGCTACCAAGGTAAGCAGGTCCGAGACAATATTCACAGCTACGATGTGATTCAAGCTTTTGAAGCCTTTCGCCGTAACCCCAGGCCGGGTGAGGTCTATAACCTCGGCGGTGGGCGCGGCAACAGCGTTTCTATGATGGAAGCCTTCGATCGGGTAGAAGCAATTACCGGGCGCAAAGTTCAGTGGGAATATGTTGAGCGCAATCGTGTTGGCGATCACATTTGCTATATCTCAGACCTGAGCAAGCTCAAGTCTCATTTTCCTGATTGGGATATTACCCGCAGCCTAGATGACATTTTCCAAGAAATGGTAGAAGCTGAGCAATCCCGCATGGCGGTTGTCTAAAGCCGTTGGCACAAGCCTCTAGCTGATATAGAGTTGAGAACTCAATATCTTAGAGCAGTTCACAGGTCAGGGCTGAGGTCCTCAATTTAAGTTGAATAGTTGACTCAGCCCCATGATTTCTCAGGTTTAATAGCTTACCCAGCTTGAACTGATCCGCTGTAGCCCTTTAGATCCGACGCTAAAGCAGATCAAGATGTGGTGCATCAGTTTGTATCTGTGTTTAGGCAGTATCCTTCACGTGAGCGGGTTTAATCCGACACGGTGCTGGCGAGCCACCTGTAGAGTTTTGAGACACGTTTTTGATCAAACCGCTGAAAAGCAGGGTTA
>JAAHIC010000461.1 GCA_010671965.1 Leptolyngbya sp. SIO4C5 | reverse complement strand
TCTGTCTGCACAGAGGTAACTCGCGGCGATCGCCCCCTAAACAGATCAGAAATAATATCTAAAAGCTGTGATTGTTTGACAGGCTTGTTTAGAAAAGCGGCAAAATGCTGCTGCAGATCTGATTGGCTAATCTCATGCTTGCCAATTGAAGTCAGCATGATCAATGGCAGATTGCTATACTCCGGCAGATGATGAATAGCTTTAGCTAGCATCAAACCGTCCATTTCCGGCATCTGCATGTCTAGAATAGCAATATCGAAAGATTCCTTAAGCTGAAGCAGAGACAGCGCATCAGCACCCGACTGAGCTACTCGCGTTAACATTCCCCAGGCTCGCGCCTGTTTGTCTAAAATTTGGCGATTAGTCGCATTATCATCAACGATTAGCAGCCGCTTACCGGCCATTTGAATAGGTTTGCTAGGAGAGCTTTGTCCACTATCTTTATGGGCGGCAT
The DNA here is from genome assembly GCA_010671965.1 of Leptolyngbya sp. SIO4C5. GTDB lineage: Bacteria > Cyanobacteriota > Cyanobacteriia > Phormidesmidales > Phormidesmidaceae > Sphaerothrix > Sphaerothrix gracilis. Next base: position 4,145 of record JAAHIC010000461.1, on the reverse strand, counting down.
GTGCCTGAATTGTGAAGTAAAACGTTGTCCCCTGACCAGGCTGACTTTCGACCCAGATATCTCCGCCCATCATTTCAACTAGCTGCTTGCAAATAGCTAATCCTAGACCTGTTCCTCCATATCGGCGGGTAGTAGAGGAATCAACCTGGCTAAAAGGTTTGAATAGTCGATTCATCCGGTCTGTTGGAATACCAATGCCCGTATCTCGTACAGCAAAACAAATCTCGTATTGAACTGAAAAATCGCTCAGTCGCACAGGGGAAGACTGCAGATTTGCGAGGATGACAACTTCGCCAGCTTGAGTAAACTTAACTGCATTACTTAATAGATTGACGAGTACCTGTCGAAGTCGGGTAACATCACCAATTAAAATATTTGGCAAAACAGAATCAATTTGATAAGCCAGTTCTAGTTTTTTCTCAGCTGCTTTGGTGGCAATAATATCAAAGGATTCCTCAATACAGCAACGCAAATCAAGCGGATGCTCTTCAAGATCCAGCTGACCAGACTCAATTTTTGAAAAATCTAATATGTCATTAATTAGATTGAGAAGCGCATCTCCACCACTACGAATAGTATTAACAAAATTATACTGCTCTTCATTAAGAGGAGTATCTAATAATAATCCCGTCATGCCAATAACTGCATTCATGGGAGTCCGAATTTCATGGCTCATTGTTGCCAGAAAGTCGCTTTTAGCCTGGGTTGCAGCTAAAGCTTCATCCCGCGCCTTGGCCAAGTCAATTGCCGTTTTTTGTCGCTCAATTTCATGACCAATCCACTGAGACATGAGCCTAATTAGCTCTTTCTCAACTGTAGAAAACGGCTCTTCCCTAATTGTTTGACTAGCAAAGGCTAGGGTTCCATAGACTTTCCCATTGACGAAGACAGGCGCGCCTAAATAAGTCTCTAGCTTCAAAGTTTTGTAACATGGATGGCTAGCCCAAGTGGAATGGCTAGCGCCAAGAATGCACAGCGTTTTACCAGCTTCAATAACAGCTTGGCAATAAGTACTATCTAAAGATAGGCTAATATCCTGTAGTAGTGTTTTGTTAGGTAGGCGAGCAAGCTGAATAGTATACTGGTCAGACTCAATACAGGACAGCGCCCCTAGAGGCAAGTTGAATTGCTGGCAGCCGAAATTGAGCAGATCTTCAATTGATTGCTCAAAGCTTAGTTTAGGAGAAGACGTTACCTCATAGAGAGAGCGAATAGAAGCTTCACTATAAATGAGCGCCTGTTCTACTCGTTGGCGCTCAACAATCTCCTGACAAAGCCACTCATTAGCAGCCTTTAATTCTGCAGTACGACTTTCAACAATTGATTCTAGCTGAACGCGATATTGTTCAAGCTCTATTTCGGCTTCCTTCTTCTCGGTAACATCGCGAATAGCTAAAACAGCGCTTAATTCAATCTTGTCTGTTCCAAACTGAACAGGTGCCCAAGAAATTTCCAGTATTCGCTTTGTCTCTTCCAACTGTAAGACATAGCATTGAGTTCCTTGAACTTGCTGAATCAAGGCCAGGCTACAGGGATGCTGCTCAGCGGCTAACAAGATTTCATCTTGATAGAGCGGCAGTTTCTTTTCTAAGTATTCGCCTAGAAGGAGCAGCTGCTTTTGCCCTATCATCTGCTCGAACGCAGCATTGCACCACTGAATCTTACCGCTTTCGTTGGTCCAAACAATTGCATCCGTAACAGCATCAAGCGCCACTTCCATCTTGCCTAAAGTGGTTCTTAGCTGCTCTAAAATTGTTGCAGAGGGATCAATCATGCGACTAAAGATTAGCGCGTTTGTACAAAAAACTGTCTGAGTAAGTATGCGCCGTTAAACATGTATAAATGTAGGTTGCGGTTGAGGAACGTTGACGTAGTCTTACTTGAGGCCATAAGTCAACACCTGCATGGATTAGGCTGTCGCTTTAGCGCAACTATACCCGGAGGGCTTTACCCGTCCTAAAAAGAATAGGGAAGCAGCCTTTATGTCAGCGGCTTGAGGATAGCACCAAAAGCCCAGCCATCTGCTGTTTTTTCAGCGATTATATAGTGTTCAGTGATAATCTCCTGGCGATCTTTGGTAATTGTTTTGAGTTTGAGCGGATGATTCAAAACAGTGGCTTTCTCAGTGAATTGAAATCTGGAAAAAGCGAGATTGTGAGAATCGCGAAATTCCTCTGGCAATAAAGTGGTGATTAGCTTACCTAGTAAATCTTGCTGAGTCCAGCCCAGTACCTCCTGAAAACACGAATTGACATAGGTGATTAGCCCTTTGTTGTCTGCGATGACTACGGGGCTATCCGTGACCTGTTGCAGTTCTGTTAGCGTGGTGGGGTTTATACGCATTGAGAAGACCTCGCAAAATTTTACTGTTGATGAAGACAAGCGGGTAAACCATACAAAAATGGGCTAAGCATAGTCGTCACGCGCCATTTTCTAAAGCCTGAATGTATTGGCGATAACATCATGCATCTACAAACGATTGAGTCTTTCTGTCTATGAATCACATAGAGTTACTTTCTTCCCTAAGCTACCCGTCTTAATTGGACCGCTAACAAACCGCAATTGCTCAACCCCGTAGCTAATCAGTTTGATGTGAGGTGAGGGCCTGAGTGCCTGACCCATCTTTGGTCAGGCTCGGCAGTAGATGGTGTGGACTCGATAAAGTCCTTGGCGTTGCTGATTTCTAGGATGAATCAGATTATCAAAACACCATTGTCACTGAGTTCCATAAAATGTCATCTACGGATTTATCCATCGGACTCAAAAGAGTGGATTCCGCCATGAAGTAGTTTTAGAACTGGAGCAAATTGCTGTATAGAAAAACACTTAGTGTTGAAGTTGAAGCCACCATTACCAATCTTTATGCTGCTGACGAAGTGGTCATGATTCGGCGCAATATCAATACGTTGACGTAGCTGGTAACGACACTAAGCGATTTAACGTGTAAGCCTGAGGAACTTGCGGCTGCCGTGTTAGAACCGATCAATTACTGTGACGCCTGTACCCTTAAAGCTACTCATGCTTGGAAGCTCAACCAAAGAGTCTTCGAGACTAATGGTTCTGCCGATGAGCATCTCTGGCTTCAACTTACCGGCCCGAATCATTGCGAGAAGTTCGGAATACCTGTGTGCTTGTATCCCATGAGAACCAATAATTTCTAATTCATTCGCAATCACCAGATCCATTGGCAACATGGGGCGACGGTCATCGCCCAGCATTAAGCCAACCTGAATATGCTTGCCACGTTTGCGCAAGCCGAAAATTGAGTTCAAACATGTCACAGTACTCCCGAGTGCATCAATCGATACGTGTGCTCCACCAGCCGTAATGCTTTTAATACTCTCAGCAACGGAATTGACCTCAGCTGCATTGAGTACCGCATCAGCGCCGATACGCTTAGCAAAGTTCAGTTTTTCGCTATCAATGTCAATCGCAACAACATGTACGTTTAATGCGTCGGCGATCATAATGGCAGAAAGCCCAACCCCACCACATCCGTGTACGGCGACCCATTGCCCAGGAGAAATTTGACCTTGGTCAACTACTGCCCGAAAAGATGTCACGAATCGGCATCCAAGGCTTGCTGCTGTGACAAAGTCAAGCTCCTCCGGCAGGCGAACTAGGTTGACATCCGCATAATCAATCGCTACGTATTTGGCGAACGAACCCCAGTGTGTAAAACCCGGTTGGAACTGATAGTCACAGACCTGATGATTTCCAGAGGTGCATTGGGGACATGCTCCGCACCCACAAACAAAAGGCAGCGTGACCCGGTCTCCAGGTTTCCACTTGGTGACCTCTGAACCCACAGCTTCAATGACACCAGCAAGCTCATGCCCAGGAACATGGGGAAGGCGAATGCTTGAATCATGTCCCATCCAGCCGTGCCAATCGCTTCGGCATAGCCCTGTTGCTTTTACGTCGATTACCACGCCCCCGGTTGGAGGTATCGGGTCTGGCACTCTCTCAATAGCAAGAGGTTCACCAAATTCTCGATAGATTACAGCCTTCAATTTCCGTCTCCGATCTCGCCGCAGCGATGAATAACTTCTAGCCCTTTTTGCTGCTTTTCAGTCAGCGCCTGCTCCTTTTTCAGCACCTGGCTGTAGCCCAAAATGCCGTTGAGCTGCGGACGCCGCTCAACG
>JAAHIC010000460.1 GCA_010671965.1 Leptolyngbya sp. SIO4C5 | reverse complement strand
TATTCTCTGCAAGCGCTCAAGGATATCCGCCAAATTCTGTTTTTGTTGACGCTGGGACTGCTGTTTGCCAATGCCCTACTGGCCCTCTATATGGCGCGGCGGCTCTCACTGCCCATCGAGCATCTGAGCTGCCATGCCCAGCAGATTCAGGATCACTCTCAGATCAAAGAAACCCCGCAGGATTTCAAAATTCGCGAGCTTGACCACCTCAGCCAGGTACTCACCTGTATGATGAAACGCCTAGAAGAACGGGCTCAGGAACTTCACCATGCCTGGCAAGACGCCCAGCTGGCCAACCAGCTTAAAAGTGAATTCCTCGCCAATACCTCCCATGAGCTGCGAACGCCGCTCAACGCGATTATTGGCTGCGTCCGCCTGGTTCGAGATGGCTGCTGCGATGATCGCGCAGAAGAGCTAGAGTTTTTAGACCGAGCCGATCAGGCAGCTATTCATTTGCTCAAAATCATCAATGACATTTTAGATATTGCCAAAATTGAATCAGGGACACTGACGCTGACCCCAGAACCCGTAGAGCTCAATACCGTTCTCAAAGAAGCGATTGAGCTACAAACGCTGCAAATTGAACAAAAGGGGCTATCGCTAATCGTTCCCGCTTTGCCCAATCCCGTCTGGATCAGCGGCGATCGCAATAAGCTGAAGCAGGTGTTGCTTAACGTACTCTACAATGCCGTCAAGTTCACCGAGCAAGGTACTATCACTATCAAGGTAGACTTGCCGTCAGCTCAGACAGCAACCCCAACCCAGGCAGAGTCTGCCGATACTGCTACTTGCCCGGCCTATGTGCGACTGACGATTAAAGATACGGGGATTGGCGTCGATCCTAGTGATCAAAAAAAGCTCTTTCGTCCCTTCGTTATGGTAGATGGCTCAACAACGCGGCGGTTTGAGGGGACTGGCTTAGGACTCGCCATTTCTAAAAATCTAGTGGAGCTGATGGGCGGTCAGATCGCTCTTTACAGCGCAGGCATCAATCAGGGCTCTTCGGTGGAGATCACCCTGCCGCTGCTGACAGAGGCTAATTCGCAGCAGGAAATGCCCCCGACCCAGTCTCCCCCCACCATAGAAGCGACGCCCCTCAGCCCATAACGCTGAGGTTTGTTACCGGCTGTAGGCAAATGCGGCTGAACTGACAGGCCAAACGCTATCCTAATTCCATGAAGGCACCGGAAGCGAGAGAGAGTCATGTCGGAGCAGGCTGATTATCGCCATGTCGTGAGGCGAGTCTTAGTCATTACCCTGATTTTAAACCTGCTGGTAGTGGCGATTAAGGCTGTTGTCGGCATGTGGACGGGATCTCTCAGCCTGCTAGCCGATGCGCTCCACAGCGTTACCGACAGTGCCAACAATGTTTTAGGCTTAGTGACCAATCAGCTCGCTTCTCCCCAACCTGACCGCGATCATCCCTACGGACATCAAAAGTTTGAGGCGGTGGGCGCCCTCGGCGTAGCGGCTTTTTTAGGCATTGCCTGTTTTGAGATTCTCAAGGGGGCGGTCGATCGCATTTTGTTTGGCGGCGATCCCATCACTATGACGACGCTCGCTCTGTGGCTGATGCTGGTGGTTTTAGGCGTCAATATTTTCGTAGCGTTTTATGAGCGGCGGGTGGGGTTGAAGCTGGGTAGTCAAATTCTCTTGGCTGATGCCCATCACACCATGAGCGACATCTGGATCACCATTACGGTGCTGGCAGCGCTGATTGGGGTTTGGCAGGGACTGCAGTGGTTAGATATCGTGCTGGCTTTTCCGGTGGCGCTGCTGGTGTTGCGCAGCGGCTGGGTGGTGCTGTCGGCTAATTTGCCCTGGCTGGTAGATGAAATGGCGATCGCCCCAGAAGCCATTCATACCAAAGTGATGCAGGTACCGGGCGTAATTAACTGCCACAACATTGCCTCGCGGGGGCTGCTAGGGCGACAGGTTTTTATCGATATGCATCTAATTGTGGAGCCTAAGGATGTGGAAACGGCGCACAATATTACTGAGAAGGTTGAAGCTCACTTAGAGAAAGAATACGGCCCCGCCCGCATCACAATTCATGTTGAGCCACCCGCCTATCGCTCTGGTGAAATTAGCTATTAACCATGAATTTACCCACTTGGATTACAGTTTCACGGCTATTAGGAATTCCGATCCTGCTCTATTTGCTGCAGGGAAGTCCCACGCCCCAAGAGCGCTGGCTGTGCGTAGTCATTTTCCTGATTACGGCGGGCACTGATTGGCTAGACGGCTTCCTGGCCCGCCGCTTAAACCAGGTGACTGACCTGGGTAAGTTCCTAGATCCGCTAGCTGACAAGCTGCTGACCCTGGCACCTCTGCTAGCTCTGATTGAGCTGGGCCAAGTTCCGGCCTGGGGCGTATTTTTAATTTTAGTACGCGAGCTGGCGATCGCTGGCTGGCGGGTCAATCCCACCTTTCAGCAGCAGGGCGTCATGGCCGCTAACCAATGGGGTAAGGTAAAGACCGTGGTGCAAATAGCCGCGATCGCCCTCTTGATAGCGCCGCTTTCTGCCGACTGGCGTCTGCCCTCGCTCATCGCTTTTTGGGCAGCGGTGGCCCTTACCTGGATTTCCGGCGCGATTTATCTATGGCCGAAGTCAGTTCAGCCCGATGCGAGTTAGTTGAGCCATGCCGCAGGTCTCCCTATCAGAGTTTGTCAAAGGCGTTTGCCAGGATGGTCAGCTTGCGAGTTTTCCGACCGATACGGTGCCTGCTTTAGCCAGTCATCCGGCTGAGGCAGCCCAAATTTTCGCGCTCAAGCAGCGAGATTTGAGTAAGCCTTTAATTCTGATGGGAGCGACTTTTAAAGATCTGCTGCCCTACACCCACGGCATGACTGACGAGCAGACGGTTTGGCAGCAAACGGCAGCTCGCTTTTGGCCGGGCGCTTTGACCCTGATTGTGCCAGCGAGCGATCGCGTCCCTGCCGCCATGAACCCCCAGCAAACTGGCACCATCGGTATTCGCGTCCCCAATCATCCTCTAGCTCGCTACCTGCTGGCCCAAACCGGGCCGTTAGCCACGACCAGCGTCAATCATTCGGGTGAACCGGCCCTACAAACCCTGCCGGAAGTTGAAGCCAACTTTCCCCAATTGCTAACCCTCTCACCTACAGCCCTAAGCAAAATTAAACCAGCTCTCGATGACTCAGGGGCGCCTGCCCCCGCTTCTGGGACGCCTTCTACCGTCGCGCTATGGCAGGGCAGCGGCTGGAAAGTGCTGCGTCAGGGAGATATTCACCTAAACTGAGGTGTCTGCCTGCGTGATCTTAGCCCTGGGTAGTTGTCGGTCGTTTATGACTTGATAACAAACCGTGCCCTTTAAGCTAATTTGCCGTAGGCAGCGGCTGCCGTCAGGTGCTTAGATCAGGTTTGATCGCCCTGATTTGTCGTCATTCTGGTTCAGCGTCAGTGACTTCTTCTCACCCTTCTTCCCTTTCTTCGGCGGCCAGATCCCAGCTAGAGCAGCTACAAGTGGCCTACCAGCAAGCCGTGGAAACGGCCTACTTTAAAGCAGGTTTTTTGGCGAGAACGGCCCACGAGCTGCGATCGCCCTTGAACCACATCATCAGCCTCAATCAGCTTATTCTCAACGACCTCTGCGACGATCCCGCCGAGGAGCGCGAAATGGTCGCTCAGGCAAATGCAGGGGCGCTAAAGCTGCTGCAGCTACTCGATCAGCTAATTCAGGTATCTAAGCTAGAGATTGGGCGGGTGGAGCCGCAGCTAGAGGCTATGTCGGTAACCAATCTATGGCAGCAGGTGCAGGAAAAAGTGCAGCTCCAGGTCCGCGATCGCGGTATGCAGCTGCTCATTCACTGGCCCCATCCCGACGTGCAGATTTTAACTGACTGTCGCTGGCTGACCCAGGTTTGGATCAGCCTGATTGAATCTGCGGTAGAAACGACGCAGACAGGCGCTATTCAGCTAGGCGTCAATCTTTCAGGAAAGGCCGACCAGGTTTGCCTTTGGCTACAGGACGGGCGATCGCCTGCCGACTGGAGCGAGCTAGTAGAGCAGTTGCAAAACCCGGCTGATCTATCCCCGCCAGTATCAATTGCGACGCCGCCCTCGACTGGCTTACGACTCCTGATTGCCCAGTCCACGCTGGCAGCGATGGATGCTGAGCTAGCCGTGCAGCCAGTGGAATCTGCTAGCGATAAAAGTCAGCTCGCCTGCCTAGTACCCCGGGCCTGAGCTGACGGTTCTAAAGGCTACCAGCTTCTAGTCAGAACGGGTCGCTGTCGATGGCACGGCGGCTCCCTGAGGCAGGTGTGCCGACATGGGCTGATTGAACAGCACCATCGTGGTTGTTGAATTAGTTTCAAAGCCAATACGCTCATAGAAGCGCTGCTGGTGAGTTGTCATCAGATAAACCCGCTCAACTCGGCTCATGTGGGGATGCCCCAGAACCGTCTGTACCAGCTTGCGGCCCAGCCCAGCCCCCTGATAGTCAGGATGAATCACCACGTCCCAAATCGTGGCCCGATAAACCCCGTCTGAAGTCGCCCTAGAAAAACCAATTAGGCGATCGCCATCCCAAACCGTTACCACTGGATTGCTGTGACCGTCAGGCGGAAGAGTTAGCCACCGCGATCGCCCACA
>JAAHIC010000046.1 GCA_010671965.1 Leptolyngbya sp. SIO4C5 | reverse complement strand
GACGCGGGGACGCGGAGAGGGCGTAGTAGATAAGATGCTGCTTCTATCTCCCTTATCTTCCTCATCTCCCCTACCGTCCCTATCTCCCCCCTCTTCTCCGCCGTCCCCGCATCCCCGCGTCTCTCCCTCTATCCCTTTACCCTCCTCTCCCTCCTTTCCCACCGTTGCCCTTCTTCTCTACCGCAAGCATGTCATCACTCAGCAGCCTTACATTCCTCAGCTCATCCGCCGCTTTGAGGCGGCTGGGCTTAAACCCCTGCCGATTTTTATCAACGGGGTGGAAGGCCATGTGGCGGTACGGGACTGGCTGACGACGACCAGTGAACAGGCGCGGCGATCGCAAGGACAGATAGAGACCCCTTCTCTCTCACCGGAGGCCGTTCGGGTAGATGCGATCGTCTCCACTATCGGCTTTCCGCTAGTGGGCGGCCCCGCCGGGTCAATGGAAGCCGGGCGACAGGTAGAGGTGGCAAAGCGGATTCTAGCCGCCAAAAATGTGCCCTACATGGTAGCAGCACCGCTGCTGATTCAAGACATTCACTCTTGGACGCGGCAGGGTATTGGCGGGCTGCAGAGCGTGGTGCTGTATGCCCTGCCGGAGCTGGACGGAGCGATTGATACGCTGCCTTTAGGCGGACTGGTGGGCGACAAAATCTATCTGGTGCCAGAGCGCTGCGATCGCCTCACCGGACGGCTAAAAAAGTGGATCACGCTGCGGCAGAAGTCCCCGGCTGAGCGCAAAGTAGCGATTATTCTCTACGGCTTTCCCCCAGGCTACGGCGCAACGGGGACGGCGGCGCTGCTGAACGTGCCGAAGTCGCTGCTGAATTTGCTGCGATCGCTCAAAGCTCAGGGCTATAACGTCGGCGATTTACCCCAAGACGGTGAAGCCTTGCTCCAGCAGGTGAAAGCGGCTGACGAAGCCTATCCTAGCCCTGACGGGACTCATGGTATGACCACTGTACCCGCTCAGCAGTTGGAAAGGTGGCTGGGCTATCTGCTCACCAGCCGGGTGAAAAATCAGTGGCAGTCCCTGACCGAAACGGGCATCAGAACCTTTGGCGATGACTACCTGCTGGGCGGCGTGCAGTTGGGTAACGTTTGGATTGGCGTGCAGCCGCCCCTGGGAATTGCCGGTGATCCGATGCGGCTGATGTTTGAGCGAGATTTGACGCCCCATCCCCAGTACGCTGCTTTTTATAAGTGGCTCCAAAATGACTTTCAGGCCGATGCGATCGTTCATTTCGGTATGCACGGTACCGTGGAGTGGCTGCCGGGATCGCCCTTGGGCAATACGGGCTATTCCTGGTCAGATATTTTGCTGGGCAATCTGCCCAATCTCTATATCTATGCGGCTAATAATCCCTCAGAGTCAATCTTAGCCAAGCGGCGTGGCTACGGCGTGCTGATTTCTCACAACGTACCGCCCTATGGTCGGGCCGAGCTGTATAAGGAACTGGCCGCGCTGCGGGAGCTGATTCAGGAGTACCGCGAAGATCCGCAGAAAAATGCGCTGCTGCTCGACGCCATTTTGAAAAAGATTACCGACAGCGGCCTGCACACCGACTGCCCGCTGTCAGAAGCCAAACAGCTCGGCATTGAGTTTACGCCGGAAAATGCCCGTCTGTTTAGTAAAGAGGTACTGAATCGCTACTTTGTGCAGCTTTATGAGTATTTGCAGGTGCTGGAAAATCGCCTGTTCTCATCCGGGCTACACGTTTTAGGCGAACCGCCCAGTGCCGAGATTCTAGAGCAATACCTCAGCGCCTATTTTGGCGAGGCTCTGCCCCCAGAAGTGCTACAGGCTATTAGCCACCACGCCGTTAAAGCTGAGTTAACCGACATTCAAACAGCCGCCGAATCGATTCTCAAGCAGTTTTACCGGCAGGCCGCCGACAGTTTCAAACAGCAGGTTTTGCGGCCCAAAATCTGCGAAGCTTTTGAAATTTGCGATCGCCTGCTGCAAACTCCAGACGAGTTAACCAATCTGCTGCGGGGCCTCAACGGGGAGTACATTCCTCCTGCTCCCGGTGGTGACCTGCTGCGCGATGGGCCAGGAGTGCTGCCCACAGGCCGCAATATTCACGCCCTCGACCCTTACCGGATGCCTTCCCCTGCCGCCTATGCCAGAGGGCAGGCGATCGCCCGCAAGCTAATCGAGCAGCACCAGGCAGAACACGACAACGCCTACCCAGAAACCGTAGCCGTTATGCTTTGGGGCTTAGACGCGATCAAGACGCGGGGTGAGTCTATCGGCATTTTGTTAGAGCTGGTGGGGGCCGAGCCAATTAAGGAAGGCACCGGGCGGATTGTTCGCTATGAGCTGAAGCCTTTGGCCGAACTGGGGCATCCCCGGATTGACGTGTTAGCCAACCTATCCGGCATTTTTCGCGACAGCTTTGTCAATATTTTGGAGCTGCTGGACGATCTGTTTCGCCGCGCGGCAGAAGCAGATGAACCTGTAGCGCAAAACTTCATTCGCAAACATGCTTTGGAGCTGCAGGCCCAAGGGGTTGAAAATGCCTCGGCGCGGCTGTTTTCTAATCCGGCTGGCGACTATGGCTCGCTGGTGAACGATCGCGTTGTCGATTCGAGCTGGGAGTCGAGTGAGGAACTGGGCCAAACCTGGCGCGATCGCAATGCCTTCAGCTATGGCCGTCAAGACAAAGGGCAGGCGCGACCGGAGGTGCTCAAGACGCTGCTGCAAAGTACCGATCGCATCGTGCAGGAAATTGACTCGGTAGAATATGGCCTGACCGATATTCAAGAGTATTACGCCAATACGGGGGCGCTGAAGCAGGCGGCGGAGCAGCAGCGGGGCCAGCGGGTGACGGCTAGCTTCGTGGAAAGTTTTTCAAAAGACAGCACGCCGCGCAAGCTGGATGACCTGCTGCGGCTGGAGTATCGCACCAAACTGCTCAATCCCAAGTGGGCAGCGGCGATGGCGGAGCAGGGATCGGGCGGGGCCTATGAGATTTCTCAGCGGATGACGGCGCTGATTGGCTGGGCGGGCACGACGCGCTTTCAAGATGACTGGGTGTATGACCAGGCGGCAGAGACCTACGCCTTTGATGCGGAGATGGCGGCGCAGCTGCGCCAGGCGAATCCAGAAGCGTTTCGCAACATTGTGGGCCGGATGCTAGAGGCGCAGGGGCGAGGCTATTGGCAGGCAGACGAGGAGAAGCTGCAGAAGCTGCAAGATCTCTATGACCAGGCTGATTTGGAACTGGAGGGGGTTGAGGTGTAGGTGTTTTTTGGGGGAGACGCAGAGAGAGGGAGGACGTCTTGGCTTCGGCTCATTGCAACACGGAGCCGCCGGTCGAGTTATGATGCTTCGGAAAGCTCGGACAGGAGAGTTTCTAGCTGGGCCAACAGGGTTGGCAGCAGAGTGGAGACAATCAGCCAAACCTCTTGATCGTTGACCTGATCGTATTGGTGAATAATCACGTTGCGGAAACCGATGGCTCCGCTCCAGTCAATAGTTGAATAGGTCGAACGGCAGGGGGAACTGATTCGTCGGGCGGCTTCACCGATGATTTCGCAGTTGCGCTCTACGGCGCGCCGGATGGTGCGCTGTGACAGGTAGGTTTCGTAGGTCAGCCCCTGGGTGTCTTCTTGAATTTCACGGATAGCCTGAATCATGTTGGTGATGGCAGCGATGTCGCGTATCTGTTGCTGGTCGGCCATGCTGAGGGTTTGCAGTTCAAAGGGCTGAGGGGCGATCGCCGGATAGATAACGTAGTGGCTGCGCAGGATGTGTTGCTGGCTAATGGGATTGGTGAGCTGCGCTTTTTCGGTGAGGTCGATGTCTCGGTTTAGCAGGGCGGCGAGGGCGGCTTGGGTTTGGCTGCGGTGGAAGGGGCTGCGGGGAAAGTCGGGGGCGAAGGTGATGAGAATGTCGATATCGCTGTCGGGGCGAAAGTCAGGGCGCAGAACGGAGCCAAAGAGGGCCAGTTCTTGAATGTGCCAGCGATCGCAAAAGGCGGCAATCTCAGCGCGGCTGACCTGTAGGCGATCGCGCAGGATGGGGGGCAGTTTTGAGATGGGTGTAATAGGGTAGGTCATCGGTGCGATCGCGCTGCTGAGATTCCTGACTTCTGCCGGGTACCGCCGTTTGCTTTCAAGCTTAGCTGAGAAGCTATAGTAATTTCACTCTTCGCCCAGCCGTAGCGTCATGATGCTTGTCTCCGAGCCGCCTTTCTCTAGAGTATCTAATGTTGAGACGGAGCAAGGCTGGCTGCATCCAGACTATTCCGGCGGCTTGCTTTTTGGCTTCAGTTAGTCTGACGCGGCCCTGGGCGGAGGTTAAGATGAATTTGCTGTTCGCTAAGCAATGCGGCTATGAGTCTTCAGCTCTCGTCTTCAGAATTGCAAACGGTGCAAGATCTCCTGCAGGACTATGGGCCAGCTCAGCCCGCGATCGCCTCTCTTCAACATCATGCGGGCGATCTAGAAACGAGCCTGACAGATTTGGCGGCGACGGCGGCGGGGACGGCGGCCTATGGGGACGATCGCAAACGGTTGCGGGACGTGCTGCTGAAAAATCTGCGGCGAGAGGTCTGTGGGGATGAGAGCTTTCGGCAGAAGGTGGAGGAGTACAACAAAAATCCGGGGAAGGCGGCGCTGCTGACGGGGCTGATTGTGTATCTGGTGGATGCGATCGCGCTGCCGTGGATGAGTCCGGCGATCGCGACGGTGGCGGTTTTGTGGGTGTTGAAGGTGGGGCTGCGGACGTTTTGCGACTATACGGAGCCGCCTACGGAGTCATGATGATTTACGGGCGATCGCGCGGCTGAAATCCCTGACTTCTGCCGGGTACCGCCGTTTGCCTTCAAACTTAGCTGAGAAGTCAGGGATCTGCGGCTTGCAGCCGGGGGGTCTATGCAGCCGGGCTAAGCGGCTGTCATCACGGGTTCGTAGAACAACAGCATCAGTTTTTCTAGCGGAACGGTTTCCATCGCGTAGGTTTGACCTTCGCTGTCAGCAAAGTCAATTAGGCAGGCTTCGTTATTAAACATCATGAGCACGGTGCCTACTTGACCTCGGCGTAGGAGGATGGACTGCTGGGTTTCTGGATGGGTGCCTGGAGTATCTTCTGTGAGGGCAACGATATCGTATTCGTTGATTATCATGTTTCACCTCTATCCTACATTCCGCAGGTTGCTTTTAGTTTTTGATTGTGCGTTCGATTTTCAATCCTTGAAACGTCCAAGACTCGTTCTGAACAGGTGCGATTCTGGGCGACCAAACATTGCTGATTGTAAAGTGATGCAGATGGAATCTGGAAAGTCCGATTATTCAAAACTCTCTCTGTTGAAAGCTTTCGAGCGCTCCTGATTGGAATGCATACAGAAAATTATCTGTCAGCCTGCGGAATGTAGGCTCTATGACCTAGTGGGAGGTCATTGGGACGATCGCGCTGCTGAGATCCCTGGCTGCTGCCGGGTAACGCCGTTTGTCTTCAAGCTTAGCTGAGCAGCCAGGGATCTTGACCGCTGGGGGCTGGCGTTACTCGTCGCTGGTCAGTTTGGCAAAGAGCTGTTTCACGTCCTCGACGGTTGCGCTTAGGCACTGAGCGGTATCGGTTAAGAGGCGATCGTCTTGGGTTGTTTGATAAATCCGGGCCAGATTCTGTAAGACAAATACCATACGGTGTTGGTCATTGAATTCTACAGAAATCTGTAGATCTTGCAGGTGATGAGCTTTTGCCTGTGCCAGTTCATTCAAGGTTTCAGCTAAAAGCCCTAGCTGAGAATAGGTGCTCGCTTGGCTGTAGCGATCGCCATATTCAATGTTTGATATCGAGGGCCTGTTGATAGTGGCCGCGCGCTTGCTCATACTCTCGCAGCTCTTGGGCAACCATGCCTAACTGGTGGTAGGTGTCTGCTTGTTCGTAGCGATCGCCATATTCAATGTAGATATCGAGGGCCTGTTGATAGTGGCCGCGCGCTTGCTCATACTCTCGTAGCTCTTCGGCAACTCTGCCTAACTGGTGGTAGGTGCGCCCTTGGCTGTAGCGATCGCCATATTCAATTTTGATATCGAGGGCCTGTTGATAGTGGCCGCGCGCTTGCTCATACTCTCGTAGCTCTTGGGCAACTCTGCCTAACTGGTGGTAGTTTACTGCAACTGATAGTTGCTTACCTTTTTCAGAAATAGTAATGTTTTTCTCTAGTAGTTTGACTGATTCCTGATGGCTATTTTTAGCTGAATCATAATCTTTAACTTGATAATAACAAATTCCCAACTTTAAGAAGGCTTCTGAAATTAAAAAGCCTATCTCACTAACAAGAACTTCAGCGGGATAACTTTGACAAACTTTACAAACATCCTGAGATAGCTTCAGCTTTGCTGATAAGTTAGAAGTCAAATCAAGATATTGATCCAAACATCTATAAATCTGAATATTTTTGTGCTTCTCAAGACAGAGTTTCAAAGCACTATGAAGGTTTTCATACTCCAAACGGCAGAAGAGAAGCCCTAATTGCCGCTCGTTTGCATCTTTAGAGTTCATCAACTGCTGATAGCTTTCGGCTAAGCTCTGGTAGTGAGCCTTAAAACCGTCATACAGCGCCTCACGAGTTGTCGTATCCAAATCACTCAGCTTAGTGCGCAAAAAGTAGGGGAAGATTGGCTGAATTGTCAGGAGCCGAGGTGTATCAGAGTTGATTGGAGACAATAAGCCCCACTGGATCGCTTCTTGTATCGCATCATCAAATCTTTCAAACTCATACTCTCGAAAGGGTTCTAGTTTTTTGAGCTGTTTACTATAATTTTCTAAATCTGCTCGGTCAATAAAGCTATTAAACGGCGCTAGACACACCAGTAATCTCTGCGCTTCTGGCGACAAATTACTGTGGGAATATTCCACACATTTGAGAATATTATTCGTCCTATCTTCGCCCCCCGGATTCAGCCCCACCGTCAAGTCCACATCCGCCGCCTGCAGCGCCGCCAAAACTTCCTGCGGCGACTGCCGCGCCAAATTCGCCAGCACCACCTCCATCGCCAACGGATACCCCGCCAGCAGTGCCAGCAGCCGCTGAAAGCCGTCATCCGTTCGCAGCGCCGCGATTCGCTGCGGGTCTCGCACCTGCGCTTCTAAAATTTTCTCCGCCAGCACCGATCGCGACTCCGGATCCAGTCCCTTCAGCGCATACACATTCGCCTGACCATCCTTCACAAACGTCTCCGCCAGCCACTCCTCGCCGCTACGCGACCCCAGCAGCACCTTTGTCTGGCCGCCTTTCAGCAGTAGCAGAAATTCGTGGATTTGCGCCCGCTCTGGCTCTGGCAGCGTATTTTGAATCGCCAACGCCTGCCCCGTCACCGACTCCAGATTGTCCAGCACCAGCGCATAGGGCTGAGCGCGGAGCTGCTCGGCCAGATCTTCCATCTGAGCCTCAATAGGCATAGCCTCAAACGCAGCAAAGTCATAGGTATCGGGATAGAGCCTTTTACCGATCACCCGTAGAATGTGCGGCAGCGTGTGGGCCGCTTCGTCATAGCCGAAATAAAACACCTCGCGGACAAAGTTCGTCGTCTGCCACCACTCCCGCAGATAGTTCAGCAGCGTCGTTTTTCCGGTGCCGCCCATCCCCCGCAGCAGCAAAATGTTGTGGCGCAGCAGCGCTTTTTCAACTTTGAGAATTTCCAGGTCGCGCCCCACAAAGCCGTAGGTCGTACCGCCAAAACGGTAGCGCTGCCGCCGCTGCATCAGGTATTCGGCCTTTTCCCTAGGGCCAAACTCCCGCAGCCTTAGATCCACCTCCCGGTTGGCATAGACCACCGGCAGCAGCCAGTCCTCTAGCTCCACGATCTCGTTGAAATAGACCCGGCGATTTTTCTGGTTATACAGCTCCTTGCGGCCCAGCCGAATCGCTTCCGGGATACCCTTTTGGGCGAAGAGTTGGCTGTAGAGTTTCTCCATCATCAGCGCCGCCGCCGATACCGTCACCGAATAGCCCATCGCTACCACCATCTGCACCCCCGCCGCCATCAGGCGGCTGCCCAGGCTGGTTTCGCGGGCGGTGTCGGGTTGGGTCGCCTCTTCTGTCCGCACCTGTTTACCCGACTGGCAGGCATTCAAAATGCAAATGGGAATTCCCTTATCGGTTAGCAAATTCGCCAGTTCCTGGGCCTCCACCGGATCGGCCTGCCCTTTCTGTGCCCCCTCCAAAAACAAAAATGCCTTCACCCCGCTGTAAGGGACCATGTCCGATCGCCCATAGCGCGACTGGAACACGTAGCGATCATTGCTCACGCCCTTTTCAAACTGCTCATAGGTCATCAGCCCGCCGTGAGCATCGAAATGGACAATGTGGTAGTAGCCTGACTTTCCTTCCAGGTGGGCCGACAGTGCCTGAAACGTCCCCGGCCTCAGCAACTCCACATTCACCCGCAGTTGCGCCTGATGAATCGCGTCAATCAGCGGACGCGAGATGGTGCGATAGCCAATATCTGACTCCTCATCGGGCCGCGCCGTCACCACCAGCAGGTTGATCACCGGCGAAGGCTGGAGGTCAACTTGGGGTGCTCCCGACTGTAGCCGTTTGCGGCTAAAAACCCCCTCCACCGCAAAGGGGGCGGGCTGTTTAGGATCTTTCAGGGCCTCCCAGTGCAGCGCCTGAAACTCCGGCGAGCTGCCCTCAATCTCAATTTGCAAATTCGTCAGTCCGCTGCGGCAGGCTTGCTTGTAGTCGCTGTAGGCATCGGCATCTTGAAAGATTTGCCTAAACAGCTCCTCGCCATAGGTCTGCACGCTCTGGGCCGCTCGCTGAGCAATCACCTGCTGATCAAACGGAAAGCGAATCCACTGCTCAAAATAAAACTCTAGTTCTCGCTCCTGTTTGTCGCTGAACGGATCCTGAATCGTGACTGTGTATTGCGTTTGATGATCAATGCTGAGGGTAGCGGTAAAACTAGACTCAAGCGGCTGCTGTTCGCGGAGGGTGATTGTCGGCATAGCGCAAGTATTCGGCTAGGGCAAAGGTGTTTCTATCCTGGCGCAACACCGCCAAGACGCGGTTCGAGGTTGAGTCAACCCCATAAACTCTTTAAACAACCTCCATCGTCAGCTTTCCGAGGACTCTGCTACTATACGCCTGCCATCACAGCGCCCTCCTGGGTTTAGAAAATCCGCAATCATAGCG
Organism: Leptolyngbya sp. SIO4C5; assembly: GCA_010671965.1. Taxonomy (GTDB): domain Bacteria; phylum Cyanobacteriota; class Cyanobacteriia; order Phormidesmidales; family Phormidesmidaceae; genus Sphaerothrix; species Sphaerothrix gracilis. Next base: position 4,349 of record JAAHIC010000046.1, on the reverse strand, counting down.
CTACGGATCTTTCAAAACTTTAGCTCAACTGACAAGCCTGCTCACAGAACCCAGGTTTTTGGCGGGTTGGTCAGCAAAATTCAGCGGGGGGTTGAAAAACCTGGGTTCTAGCTCTCCGCGCGATCGCCCAAATGCGGTCATTTCCTGTCTAGTGCAGATTGCTGCTGCAGCGACCCGAATAATTAGCCGCACGACTCGAAGCTGAGCTAGTCTATCTGGTGTAAGCCGAAGGGCAGGCAGGTGCTTTCCCACTCATGCCTGCCCTGCCGCGCTTTGCACCAACCGGCAAATCCGCTGCCGCGAAGTCCAAATAATCGCGCTCAGCACCGCCAAAACTACTCCCGCCAATCCATAGGTCGCTGTCAGTCCCACCGCCTGACTCACCGGCTGACTTACAATTGGCGACAAAAACTGACCCAAAAAGAAAAACGTCGTCAAGCCCCCCAGCGCCCGCCCGCGCAGGCTATCGGCCACCTCTGTCGCCGTCCATACGCTCAGATTCGGCATCAGCAGTCCCAGACCGCACCCCGCTGGAATCAGCACTAGCAAGATCAGCCAATAATTACTCACCAAACCAATCCCCATATAGCCTAAACCCATCAGCCCCAAGGCGATCGCTAAAATGCTGATATGGCTAAACTGCCGCTTGATCCGGCCATAGTTCATCGAAGCTAGCGCGCTGAACAAGGTTGAAAACGCGATCGCCAAGCCGCTGCGACTGGCATTCGCCCCCGTAAGCTGCTGCAGGTAAAACGGCATCTGCACCGGAATCAGATAAAAAATAATCTGCATCAGCAACGCCGAGCCGTAGATTAAAACCAGCAGCTTGACAGGCAGTTGCGAGACACTGGCGCGATCGCCCGTTCCCTGCGCACCCAGGCGATCGCGCTGCGGCTCATACAGCGTCAGCACCATTGTCGGCAGCAGCAACCAGGCAAACAGGTAAATTAAAAACGGCAAGCGCCAGTTCAAATCTGCCACAAAGCCGCCCACCGTCAGAAACAGCACGCCGCCAAACCCCATAAACGCCGCCTGCAATCCCATAAAGTTAGCTCGCTGATCGCCGCTGAAATAGTCGGCAATCAGCGTTGTGGCGCTCACCATCACCCCCGCCACTGCCAAGCCCAGCAGCGCCCGCCCCGCCAAAATGGCAAACAGCGAATTTAAGCCAAGCCCCGACGCGCCCGCCATACCATAGAGAACTGCCGAGCCAATCAGCAGCGGCTTGCGCCCAACACTATCTACCAGTTGCCCCGCCACAGGAGAACCCATGACAATAAACAAAGCTGGCACTGTCAGCACCAACCTGACCCAAAACTCCGCGTTAGCAACATCACTGAAGTGAGCCTGCATGGCTGGCAGTGAAGGAGCAATCGTTGCTCCAGACATCACCGTCAGGGTGCTGGCAAGCAGTAACGTCACTTTGAGAATCCAGTTATCGGCAGTTTGAGACGTAGCCATGATGGATTTCCCTAAATCTTCTCAGTCTTCTAGCTAAGCTTAGGGCAAAAGATCAATTCAGCTAGTTACATCTGCTGGAGGCGCTAAAAATATGTCTATCAACAACGCCCTTGAAGCAGCTCTACAGCATTTCTGGACAGCTCTCTATGCCAAGATCATCGCGATCGCCCTGCTCTACGGCGCGGCTGTTCATATCGGCAACATGTTGGGGCTGACGGGCACTCCCTGGCTGTCAACACCCCTACTATGGCGGATCTTAGACAGTCTATTGCTGATTTTCAACGTCGTAGCGGCAGTCGGGCTGTGGCAGGGGTTAGCTTGGTCAGTCTGGCTAGTTTTTGGTGGTATTCTGCTGCTACAGTTTGTGCCCTATACGCTATGGCGATCGCAGTTTGTACTCAAGCCAGAGGATGCCCAAACTTTGAACAGCCTGCTGGGGACAGAAGCCCTACTGCTGTTGATTTTTGCCCTTTTATTGAGCAAAAACTCTTGGGTCCGCTAAGGAGCCTCTACCTGATACAGATGAAACCCTTCACTGCGAACAATGCGAGGGCCATTAAAGCTTTTTAGTTTATGAACAGTCGGAAAAGCCGACGTATCAATCGCTTCAGTGACAACTATCAGCACTGCAGAATTTTGCTGCTGGGCCAAGCGAATCGCATCCATTAGAATATCTTCTGTTTCAACTTCAGGACTGCGAGTTGTCCAAAACGATTCAAACTGATCGCTGCCTGGATTGTAAAGCGGTTTGTTTAAGTAACCAGATAGCGTAGTCGTCGGTCGCTTTTCGTAGCCAACAACGGGTAGGGACGACAGCCCCTGGGCTTGGATAAATTCCGCCACGTCGCGGCTAGTAGAAAACGGATAGATAATGTCAACCGTATAGGCAAAGACACCTGCGATCGCCTGGGCGATCAGAAGGCTAGTGATAAAGTTTTTCTCGAGGGTCTGACTCAGCCCGCTGATACCTAGCAGCGGAGTTTGAGAAATAGCATACTTAGAAATCCAAACGCAGCCTAGAAATAAAAAGAACAGATGCCCATAATGCCTGAGCTGCGAGGGATATAAAAAACAGAGAAAAGCAATTGCGAAGCTGCCCAAGCAATAGGCAGCGAGTATAAGGCGTTTGGCAATGAATAATCTAAGACACAGAAAAAACAAAATTGTAGAGGCAATGAGGGTCACAAATCCCCCAATCTGCCAGTTTTCTATACCCCAAGTCCTAAAAAAAACGCTGATTGAGTCAAAAATATTGCTGTTCCAAAAATCAACTTTAATGTTGGGTATAGGAACATAGCTTTCCCAAATGTAATTCCAGGTTCGCGATAGATCGCGACCTATCTTTAGCCAAGCGGGTCCTGAATCATTGGCCTGATTGATGGTGCTAACGCCGGAGAAAGCGGTTCCTCGCTCAACCACATCACCGATTCCTGACCAAGCTTGCAGGGCTGACCAAAAGATAGGCACTCCAGCTAATACCCAGCCGCTAAGGATAATAAATCCGCTGATAGGAAGCTGCCACCTATGTTTATCAAATAGAGGCTTAAGCCCATAACTGCTGATTAAATCAAACGCGACCAGTAGGCCAAAGACAACGCTCAGGATAAAAGCAAATGTGCTCGAATTGGCTAAAAAAGCTAAACAGACCGAAAGCGATAGTATTTGATAATTGCGAAACTGATACAGGATACAGAATAAAAACAAAAATAAGATGCCCATTGCATAATTGCGAGCAATCAAACCATATTCATAAAGAGGATAATAGCTAAAACAAAATAGAAGCTTTTGCAGTTTTGTAAAAGGGGAGTATTTAACAAACAGGTAAACAATTCCAGTTACAATTAGCCAGTTGAAGATTTGAATAGCGGCTAAGCTCTTAGTAAAACTTTTAATTAAAAATAAGCAGAAATACCATAGAATTGGATGGCCTTCGTATTTGAAGTTTTCGTAAAAATCAGTGAGAGAGGAGCTGTCACGCACCAGTAGCCAAGCCTGTATTTCATCGCGCCACATTTCGTGATGAAATATACCGAACCCTCCTAAAATTAGAAAAACTGCGATAGGCAAAAAGTCGCGAAGCTTTAAACTCCAGCTTTTCTGTATTGCTTGAAGCCAAGTTTTTCTCATTGAGAATAACGGTTAATTAGAGAAAACTGTATTGATTTTTAGAATCCTAGCGATCGCGAATACATGAAAATCCAGTGCAATGGCGTCTTATGAATACATCCAATAGCCCTCTACAGTTATGTATACGGCAATCGCCTTGCTTTAATCTCATTGCGACTGATAGGTTTAGCGTTTCACAGAGATAAATACTATTGCTTTAGTCAAGTATGCCCGCTGCAGCTAAGGTCTGAGCATCTGCAGAGGTCATAAAAAGCTAAGCGTTCTGGTTAAAAACCCGACAGAACAGCAGCTTTCCATACCCATAAAAGCTGTAATGGGCGAACGGGTTGCTCCAGTAGTTGCAGCCAGTAATACCTAGTCCAGTTTGAGCGTATCCTAGTCAAGCTACAGGCGTACTGTCACAACACAGCGAAAATAAGGCATTAAGTAGGGTGTTGTATAGCCCGAAGGGCATAAAAGAAAAGCCCTAGCGTAACGCACCGAATACAAGAGTTTCAGCCCTTTGAAAATTTTGCTGTTTTAAACGTGTCAGTCCAGTAGATGAACGTGCTGATACACAAATAACTTTGAATAGCGACGAATAATAACCCAATTGGTTCCGCTACTAGGAAATTTTCCCTGAACGGAACCAGTCAGACATTCTGCGATGAACGCTTCGGCAATATTGTCGTCTGGAACTCAACGATGGATGAGCAGGTCTACCTCGTCCAAAAATGGAATGAGTTTATTGCTTCTTAGCGGCGATCGCAGAATGTCTGACT
>JAAHIC010000459.1 GCA_010671965.1 Leptolyngbya sp. SIO4C5 | reverse complement strand
TGGGCGATCGCGTTCCGAACGGCTCTGGCAGCGGCCACAATGCCCTCCCCGGTGTCTGGGAGGTGGCGGGTCTTGACCATCCCAACCAGATGATTGTGGAGGTGCAGGTATCTGTGCCCCATCCAGACCAGGTACGGCAGGAAGAGGTACTAGCTGTCCTTCCCTTTGGGCAAAAGACGCTGAAGCTAGAAACAGGCGGCATGGTGGTAGCAGGCAAAGCCATTCCAGAACTAGACGATAAAAACGATGACATGTACATTGCGGTCGCGGCTGTCACGGTTTCCATCCCATGAATAATCCGTCCCGTCAATTTACCCCGGAAGAACTGCAAGCCTGGCAGCGCGGCTTAGCAGAAGCCAACCGCAATAATATTTTCTGCCACTGCAAAGACTGCGATCGCGAGTGGGTAGCTTCCTCCGACGACGTACCCTGTCAGTGCGGCAGCAAACGGGTGGAATATATTGCCTGCTGGCAATTCCCCGATGGTTAGCGCCTGCTGGCAATTTCCCGATGGATAGTGGAGAGTTCGCGAACTCTCCTACCCCTCAATGCCAGACTGTTGGCGAACGCTGCGGGCGATCGCGGAAATGTCTTCGTCCCCATAGCCCCGCGCCATTAGCCCCGTTTCAATCTGCTCCACGTAGGCCGTCATCGGCAGCGTTACCCCCAGCTCCCGCGCTGCTTCTAGGGCAATTAGCAGGTCTTTGCGGTGCAGCCGTACCCGGAAGCCCAGAGGATACTCGTTTTCAATCATGTTGCCAGAGCGGTGGGTTAACCCCCAGGAGCCTGCGGCCCCGCCGCCCACTGCCTGCACCACTTTACCCATATCCAAGCCCGCTTTCAGCCCCACAGCCATCCCTTCAGCAACGGCCCAGTAGGTGCCCGCCACAATAACCTGGTTGATTGCCTTGGTAAGCTGACCTGAACCGATGGGGCCAACGTGAGTAATCGTTTTGCCCATTGCCGCCAGCAGCGGGCGCACCTGCTCCACATCTGCTACTTCCCCGCCCACCATGATAGAGAGTGTCCCCTGCTGTGCCCCCTCCGAGCCGCCGGAGACAGGCGCATCTACCATACGAATGCCCTGCTGACCTAACTGCGCGGCCAGTTGCCGGGTCACGGTGGGGCTAATGGTAGACATATCGACGGCGATCGCCCCTGCTGCGGCCCCATAAATCACACCACCGTCTCCTACCAAGACTGCCTCCACGTCTGCCGTCTCGCTGACGCAGGTGATGATGACCTCTGCCCCTGCCGCCGCCGCTTGAGGGGACTCTGCCCGCCTCGCCCCTGCTACAACTAGCGGGTCTTCGCGATCGCGGGTGCGATTATGCACCGTCACCTGATGCCCCGCCTGCAGCAAGTTCAGCGCCATCGGCTTGCCCATTGTCCCTAGTCCAATGAATGCAACTTTCACAAATACCTCTTTTGCCTCGCATTCCTTTTATTGAGCACTAGTTGATAGTTCTGTGCAAGGGATGGATGTGGGAGAGATGGGAAAGGTGGGGGAGATGGGGAGGATGAGGGAGATGGGGAGGATGAGGGAGATGGGGAGATGGGGAAGGTGGGGAGGATGAGGGAGATGGGGAAGAAGTTAGTTGACAGGGACGTTGAATTTTCGCAGGGCTTGGGGTAAGTAGTCGTCTAGGTGCTGGATATGCTCGTCGGTTAGTTCGATCAGGTTCAGGTCGTTAGCGGCGTAGATCTGTTGTTTTTGAGTTTTGCGGGCAGCATATCGCGGGTTGTCTTCCAGTCCCCAATACTCGACATAGACTCGGCCTAAACGAATATAAAAATCACAGTAGACCTCTTCCTCCACTGGCAGACGCCGTTCATAAGCATGGGCCAAGCCTGCCCAATACAGCCAGTTATCAATCAGCGCCTCTGCCTTCGATCGCACCCAATGACCGTCATCCGTGCGATATTTGGCATCATTCCGGAACTGCTTGCGAAAGTCTGACGGATCGGTTGTCTCCACTGCTTCTGGCTCTGGGCTATCCACCAGAGAGCGAACAGCTTTGATAAAAAAAGTGTTGCTCAAAACCTCTTCTGGCCAAATCACATACTGATTGCGGCTGCGGCTGTGAACCTTTTGCTGTGCCCCCATTGACAAAGCCCGTCGCGTCGCAAGCCAGCCTTTTTCTGCCTTGTCTAACAAACCCAGATCGGCCAGAACCGGATTTACCTTATAACGCGAAAGATTGAGCTTCTCGCCAAGCTGAGTTGCCGTCAAAAGCGCGATCGCTGAGCTATTTGAACTCACCGCTGAATAATCAGCTCCTTGCTCCTCGACCTTTGGTTTAGAAGTCCTCTGTATTTTCCAACAGTCATAGCAGAGAGTATGTCCAGCCTTAGAAACCTGTCGGTCACATCCAGGAGTGCTGCAAACATCCATATATTCAAGCAAACTCAATACAGCTATTCCTTCTACTATGCCCGTAGATTCTCGGTGCTAACGTCCCTCTGAACCGATCACCTAACCTTTCCCACTGCTCTCGTCTCCCTCTACTCTCCAACACCGTGTCAAAATCGTTAAGTAACATTGTCTGTAATACCGCGATCGCCCTATTGTTATGACCGCCACCACTCCCAGCCTCTCCAGCCAGTATGATCCGGCCCAGACTGAAGCCAAATGGCAGCAGCGCTGGGAAGATCAGCAGATCTTTCAGGCCGACCCTAAGCATGAGGGCGATCCCTACTGCGTGATGATTCCGCCGCCCAACGTCACGGGCAGCTTGCATATGGGCCATGCCTTTGAGATGGCGCTAATTGACTTATTGGTGCGCTATCACCGGATGCGGGGGCGCAATACTTTGTGGCTACCGGGCACTGACCACGCCAGCATTGCCGTCAGCGCCATTCTGGATCGAGAACTGAAGGAACAGGGCCAGACCCGTCAGGACATCAGCCGCGATGAGTACCTAGAACGGGCTTGGCAGTGGAAAGAGGAATCGGGCGGCACCATTGTTAACCAGCTCCGCAAGCTGGGGGTGTCGGTAGACTGGTCGCGGCAGCGCTTCACGATGGACGAGGGCCTGTCCAATGCGGTGATCACAGCGTTTAACTGGCTCTATGAAGAAGGGCTGATCTATCGCGGTAAGTACATGGTCAACTGGTGCCCCGCCAGCCAGTCCGCCGTCTCCGACCTGGAAGTTGAGAACCGAGAAGTTGACGGTCATCTCTGGCATTTCCGCTATCCCCTCACCGATGGCTCTGGTCATGTAGAGGTCGCCACCACCCGCCCCGAAACCATGCTGGGGGATACAGCCGTGGCGGTGAATCCTAATGACGATCGCTATAAGCACCTGATTGGCAAAACCGTAACCCTGCCAATTATGGAGCGAGAAATTCCGATTATTGCCGATGAGTATGTGGATGCTGCCTTCGGCACTGGCTGCGTCAAAGTCACCCCAGCTCATGACCCCAACGATTTTGAAATGGGTCAGCGCCATCAGCTGCCCATGATCACCATCATGAGCAAAGATGGCAGCATGAACGAGCAGGCAGGCATTTTTGCCGGACTCGATCGCTTCAAGGCCAGAACCGCCGTTGTCAAGCGTTTAGAAGATGACGGCTTTTTAGTCAGAACTGAGGACTACAAGCATTCAGTGCCCTATAGCGATCGCGGCAAAGTCCCCGTGGAACCGCTACTGTCTACCCAATGGTTTGTCAAAATTCGCCCGCTGGCTGAAAAAGCCCTGGATGCCCTAGACAACCACGAGTCGCCCCGGTTTGTCCCTAGTCGCTGGCGCAAGGTCTACCGCGACTGGCTAGTGAGCCTGAAAGACTGGTGTATTTCCCGACAGCTCTGGTGGGGCCACCAAATTCCGGCCTGGTATGCGGTGAGTCAGACCGACGGCAAGATTACGGACGATACGCCGTTTGTGGTGGCGATGTCTGAGGCGGCGGCCAGGGAAAAAGCGATCGCCCAGTTTGGTGAAGGGGTAGAGCTGCGCCAGGATCCTGATGTGCTGGATACCTGGTTCTCCTCTGGGCTTTGGCCTTTCTCTACCCTAGGCTGGCCGAATGAAACCGCTGAGGACTTCCAGACCTACTATCCCACCACCACCTTGGTCACCGGCTTTGACATTATTTTCTTCTGGGTGGCCCGTATGACCATGATGGCGGGACATTTCACCGACCAGATGCCGTTTGAAACGGTTTATATTCACGGTCTGGTGCGGGATGAAAATAGTCAAAAAATGTCCAAGTCTAAAGGCAACGGCATCGACCCGCTGCTGCTAATTAACAAGTACGGCAGCGATGCTCTACGCTATACCCTCATCCGCGAGGTAGCCGGAGCCGGACAGGATATTCGCTTAGAGTACGATCGCCAGTCAGATGAGTCGGTTTCAGTTGAGGCATCTGGCAAGTTTGCCAACAAGCTGTGGAACGCTTCCCGCTTCGTGATGATGAACCTGGGCGGACAGACGCCAGCGGCCCTGGGCCAACCAGATGAGGCAAATCTGGAGCTGAGCGATCGCTGGATTCTCTCTCGCTTCTACCGGGTGGTGCAGCAAACCTGTGACTACGTTGATGCCTACGGCATGGGTGTAGTATCGGCGGTAAACCGCAGCCGCCGGACTCCATCGGCGTGTCGCCGATGAACTTCGGATTGTT
>JAAHIC010000458.1 GCA_010671965.1 Leptolyngbya sp. SIO4C5 | reverse complement strand
GTCCTAACCTGATTGACTACAGCTATACTTTACACACACCGCCCTCAACACGACTTGGGCACTCTGTGCGGATTACCGCTCAGCAAAACAAAGCATACGGCTCCAGTCGCCATGACGATGACTTAGATATTGTGGAACAAGCTTTGCTAAGCCATAACTCACCAGTCAATAAATTTCCTCGTCTATTAAACCGGGCTTTATCGATAGCTTTGACTTCCAAAAGACAGATTATTGGCAGATATTTCCACAAATGGGCATCTGCAAAGGCAATCGCGTTATCAGAATCGAGGTGGTTAACGTAAGAAGTTCACTACACGTTCTACTAACCGACTTAGAAAAAGGCAGAGGGCAGAAGGCAAAGGGCAGAAATTAAGCGGTGGGGTAATAGAGGCCGAGGGCCTTTCATTCATCGTTCTGCCTTCATCCCTCATTCTTCATCTGCTTCCGTCTTTCCCTCCCAGACTCAAACCCAAAAAAGAAAAAATCATGTTTCAAGAAAACCATGTCAGCGATCGCCCGTTCTGCGCGATCGCCCCGCCCGTGCATGAGTCAGCTGACTCTGGCGAGCAGGTACGCATCCTCATGTTTGGCTCCCTGCCCTGCATCCGGCTAGAGATCCATCGCCTGCACGTGCTGGGCTACGCCGAAGCCACTGCCTGGAGCCAGCCCATGCCCACCGATCGCCCCAATGAGGTGAAGGTGATTTTGACTAAGCGGTGTCGGCTAAGTTAAGCCTCTAGTCGCTGACTGTCGCCTGTCTCTTCACGTGAGGCAGCGGCAGTTTCTTTTAGCCCTTGCTGAGCGGAGGGCGCGTTTATTCAGGGCGAATCAGAACCCAGGCTTCGCTGTCGGGCTGGCGCTGGAGATAGACTTCAAAGGGGCTGTCTTGCTCCGTCAGGGTTCGGTTGGGAAACTCAACTTTGGCGCTGTAGGTGCCGTTTACCTGATAGGCCGAGGTTTGCGATAGACGCACTACCTGACGGCGATCGATACTGACATCGCTGATTTTAATTTTAGGCAGCTCAGTCTGCCGGGGCGCCAGCTGCTGCAATAAATCCTGCTGAATTTGCTGAGCCTGCAGGGCGATCGCCTGCTGCACAACAGCTTTTGTCGGGCCTTCTTGCCAAAAGCTACAGGCGCTCAAGCACAGAATACAGCTGACTAAAACGACAAAACGCCAAACACGCGGCATAGATTCTTGCTCAGTAGAAACAGAAAGGGGAAAAGCCCTTTCCCTATTGACCCCCAAGGGCTGACGATTGACAAGACCTGAAATCGCTGCAGCCCAGGTTCGGCTTTGGCAGCGTTGAACCCAAACCTAGAACTCAAAAGGCTACCGTTCGTCTTGCCTCGCCTATTTTCTAGCTCAGAGCAGTTCTGTGCGATCTTCGTCCTCTTCGTCCTCCGGCCAGGTTTCCAGCGGGGTGATGTCGATCGTTTTGTCCGCATCGGTTTTGTCCAGTCTGCGATCGCGCGGCTCATTGCCTGGCTGCCAGCGATCTTTGAACTGGGAAAACGTTTTCTGAAAGCGACCGCTCAGCTCCTGCGTCTTTTCCTGAAACTGACTCTGGGTACCGCTGAAGCGCTCTTTAGCCTTTTCGGCTAGCTGCTGGGTGCGGCTTTGCACCTGATCTGCGATCGCCTGGGTATTTTCTACCGCTGAATGCCAGTCCTGCTGGGTTTGATGGTAATCCTGCCGGAAAAAGTCAGCCGCTTCCCCGGCGTGGTGCTCTAGCCCTTCAGTCACCTGTACCGCTGCGGCCACGGCCTGATCTGTCACCATCACCCGTTTGCGCCCAGCACTGACGATGCTGCTAGGACTGAGACTATAGACCCCTTCGGTAATACTTTGCAGCCCTTCCTTAGTAAACCAGTAGGCGGCGATCGCCCCTGATTCTGGATCAATACAGTAATCTACCAGATGTCCCACGCGATCGCCTGCATCGCTCCACACCTCTAGCCCCATCATTGGCTGGGCCTCGGCAAGGTCTGTGCCGGCGCTCCCCTGCAGCCGCACCAAGACGCTGTCTTTGCCAATGGTCTGCATCTGTACCCAGGCGATCGTCTGCTTGTTACGCCCTAAGAAGCCTGACTTGCTCACGAGTCCCTCTACCTGGTGCGACTTGGGGTTGACCAACAGGCGATCGACATGGCCCACTTCTTCAGTCGTGTCATAGTCAATCACTAAACGGCCTAAAAGCTGGCTCTGTCGTAACGGTTCAGTCGTTTCAGTCATGGCGTGTCTCCCAGGGAGCGGATCTATTTCTATGGTACCGAGGCGGCAGCGAGATGAGACAAGGGAGCGCGTGTCCTGCGATCGCCTCATTCCCCCTGCTCCTCCCACCACTCCCTGGCCCGCTGCCGGATCTCAGCTAGCTCCGCTGGGACCATCTTGTCGAGATGGGCTAGCAGAAAGTTCATCCGGCCTTGGGATTTGAGCTTATCGCGGTGACGCGCCATAAAGTCCCAGTAAAAGAAGTTAAACGGACAGGCGTTATCGCCAGTGCGATCGCGGTGATTGTACTGACAGCCCTTGCAGTAGTCGCTCATGCGGTTGACGTAGTTAGCAGAGGCAGCATAGGGTTTAGAGGCCAATACGCCGCCGTCAGCAAAGAGGCCCATGCCAATCACATTGGTCTGCATCACCCAGTCGTAAGCATCCACGAAAGCGGCGTGAAACCAGTCTTCCACGGCCTGAGGCGACAGTCCGGCAATCAGAGCAAAGTTGCTGAGAATCATCAGGCGCTGAATGTGATGGGCATAGCCCGTCCGCCGCACCTGGTCGAGACTTTGATGCAGGCAGTTCATGGGCGTGTCGGCAGTCCAGAAAAATTCGGGCAGTGGCTGCTGATGCTCAAACCAGTTGCGCTGAGGATAGTCGGCTGGAACGTGATGATAAATGCCGCGCATATATTCCCGCCAGCCTAAGATTTGGCGAATTAAACCCTCAACGCTGTTGAGCGGCAGGTCTGAGTCATCATAAAAAGCCTGCTCTACCGCCTCTATCACTTCCAAGGGATGCAGCAGCCCTAGGTTCAAGTAAGGCGACAGCATAGCGTGCCACAGAGTTTCTTCCCCAGTGACCATCGCATCCTGATAGGGACCAAAGGTTGCCAGCCGCTCTGTGAGAAAGTAGGCCAATACCTGCTGGGCCTGCTGCCGGGTCACGCCCCAGCGAAACGGTTTGGCAGCGCCAAAGGTGGGAGTGTCTAGGTTTTCGACAGTTTCAATCACCTCTAGGGTGATCTGATCTGGCTCGAACCAGAGGGGCGCAGGCGGCTGGATGTCGCCTTTGGGCGGCTGGCGATTGGCTTTGTCAAAGTTCCACTGGCCGCCAACGGGATCTTTACCCTCCATCAGCACATCTAAGCGCTGGCGACCTTCCCGGTAAAAGCTCTCCATTAGCAGGCTTTTGCGCTTTTCTGCCCACTGCTGAAAGTCCGCCACCGGCCAGAGAAACAGATTGTTGGGCAGGCGCTCTAGGGAACAGGGCAGCTCTAGGGTATCGAGATACTGGGCAAAGGGGCGATCGCTCGGCTCCATTAGCTGCAGCGTGGTGATGTTGTTAGCTTTTATCCACTGCTGCAGAGGCATTGCAAAATCGTCAGCGATTTCGTAAGTGACGGGCCAACCGGCTTGCCGCAGCGCAGCGGCAAAGTGGCGCATTGCCGACCAAACTAAAATCAGCTTTTGAGCGTGGTAGCGCCGCGTCTGCACGTGACGCCGCGACTCGATGAGAATGACCGGAGTTTCTGAGCGGCGGTCTTGACGGCTGTGTAAAGCCGCCTGATCCGGCCAGAGCTGATCGCCAAGGATCCAGATGCCAAGAGTCATGCGTATTTTGAAGCTGGGTTTACTTTCTCTTGTATCACCTGTAGCCTGGCAGCGAATCCTAAAATTGGCCTATTAGCTCCGCCGGGCCTGATCAGACATCTACTGCCTGAACCAAGCCCTATGCCCTCTAAAAATCGGGAACAGCTCATTAGCCGCTGGCTTCTTTATCGGCTACCAGCCGCTTCACCTGTACCACGCTGTCTGGATTGAGAGACATGGAGTCAATCCCCGCTTTCACCAGAAAAGCAGCAAATTCAGGCTTATCGCTGGGACCCTGACCGCAGATGCCTACCTTGCGGTTGTGCCGATGAGCCGCTTCAATCACCTGGGTAATGGCGAGCTGCACGGCTTCGTCAGTTTCATCGAACAGCTCGGCTAGGTCGCTAGAGTCGCGATCGACGCCTAACACGAGCTGGGTCAGGTCATTGGAGCCAATGGAAAAGCCGTCAAAGCGTTCGGCAAACTGATCGGCCAACAGCACGTTTGAGGGAATTTCGCACATGACGTAGATTTGCAAATCGTGCTCGCCCTGTTTGAGGCCGTTTTCCGCCAGCACCTGCAGCACCCGATCGGCCTCAGAAAGCTTACGGCAGAAGGGCACCATGACAATCACGTTGTCAAAGCCCATGACTTCTCGCACCCGCTTGAGGGCCTGACATTCCAGGGCAAAGCCTGCTTTGTAGCGATCGCTGTAATACCTGGCCGCCCCGCGAAAGCCCAGCATCGGATTCGCTTCTTCGTGCTCAAACTCCCGCCCGCCAATTAGATCGGCGTACTCATTGGTCTTGAAATCGCT